>NZ_JACJPW010000004.1 GCF_014696265.1 Aerosakkonema funiforme FACHB-1375
TGATGGATGCTTCTCTATGTACTCTCTCAGTTGACTCATTTTGGGGAAGGTAAAACTCTATTTTACCATTGGCGATCGCAGTTTAGTTTATATGTTGGAGATCTCTAATGGTGTCAGAACGATTCAGCAAACTCCCCAAACCATGCCCCAGATTGCCAAAGATGCGAAGGGTTTGATCGCACAGGGAGCATTATTAGGATTTGTGCGTCCCGCTAGTGGACTCAATGCCATTGAAACCTGCGAAGGCAATGTGCAACTGAGTTACTTTGACAAGGAAGGACGGATGCGACGCACGAACTATGATGCTACCGCCGATAGTCTGAATACTGCTTTTGAACAGTGGATTCCCAATGCTCTACGACCCTGCTTGAATTTTAGCAATGACAACAGCATTGTTAAGTTGAATCAACCTCTGTCACTGACAGCAGACTGGAGTATCGAAGCTTGGTTCTGTTATCCCTTGCCACAAACCGCACAATGGAATACTCTAATCCGGGGGCAAAATGCCGATCAGCACATTGTTGTCAGTAAGGACAAAAAGTTAGGAATTTACCTGACGAATGACCCACTGAAACAATACTTTTACGATTGTGGTTTCAGTATGGGAGCATTGTCTTCTGGTTGGCATCATCTCACAGTGGTGGGTGATGGAAATACAACCCGCTTCTACATTGATGGTAAGGAAGTGGGTGACACTAAAGCCAAAGCTTTAGTCGATGCCCAGGTTAATCTCAGTGCGGACTCTGGTAATGCCACACTCAAGCAAAAGCTAGAAGATATCAAGCAAGCAATCTTGAAACCCATTGGCGATGTTTATGCGATCGGCAATAATCATCTCGCTGCTAACAAACCCATTCCCATTGACTATGGTGTGGTGAATTTTAACGGGAACGGCAATTATATTCAGACTGTCGCTAAATTGCCCATTGGTGACGAAATCACGATCGAATACTGGTTCAAGGGCACCAGTTTACAATCGGCTGTCAGACAGCAAGACGGTGGTGGCTATATTGTTACTGGCTGGAATAATCAACATATTATTTCTGTCGATCAGGGTACTACAGGCATCAGCGTGGGAGCTAACGCCACCAATGGCAGTTGGCATCACATTGCGATGACTTGGAAACGGAACACCCCCAACGGATTTGTCAGCTATTTGGACGGAGTGCTTGTCGCCCAGAGAAACAGTGTCAACACCGCGCTACCTGCGATGAACGCCAATGTTTTCATCGGCTGTTACAACGGTGCTTCAGAATTTACCAACGGTCAAATGGCTGAAGTCCGCATCTGGAACAAAGCCCGGACTCAAGCAGAAATTCAGGCGAATATGAATAAACGCCTGACAGGAAAAGAAGCGAACTTAGTGGCTTATTTTCCCTTGAATAAGGTGGAAAGCGGAAAAGTCTTAGACCTGGTGAGCGGGAATTCTGGTACGGTGGTAAACGCCACAAACGTTACTTCTACCCTAGCATTGACCCCCCCTGCCGTGATGCAGATGCAGGGCGAGCAATTTGGCAAAGTCGCAGAAGTCCGCATTTGGGGAATGGCTCTGAGTGATGAGGAAATTGAAGCCAATAGTCGCACCCTCATTAGTGGGAATGAGTCCGGTTTGTTAGCTTACTATCCCTTGAATGAAGCCACTGGGACGGAAATCCGCGATAATTCCGGTAATGGTCAACATGGGACGCTGACGAATCCGATTTGGTGGGCTTGCGCCGCACCGATGGGGCTACCGAGTAGTGATACACCTAATAATCAGGTGATGAAGTTTGATGGGGTCAACGATCACATCACCTTACCGGCAATGAACATCAATTACTCCCAAGGATTTAGCGTAGAAGTCTGGGTGCGCTACAACAGCTTGAAAATTTGGTCAAGAATCTTCGATTTCGGGAGTGGTGCTGCTGTAGATAACATTCTGCTAGCCAATCCTGGCACGACTAATAACCTGTTATTGTCTATTCGTCGGGGAAGTGCCGAACAGACAATACAAGCAGCTAATTTCCTAGAAGTCGGAAAATGGATGCACATTGCTGTCACTCTTGATGCTTCCGGTAATGGCAAAATTTACAAGAACGGTCAGCTAATTCAATCAGGTACTTGTCAAACTCCTAATAACGTGAACCGCACGATTAATTACATCGGACGGAGTAACTGGGCTGCTGATGCCTATTTTGACGGGCAAATGGCGGAATTCCGCTTGTGGAATCGAGTGCGTACTGAAGCAGAAATTAAGGCTGACCTGAATAAACGGCTGACGGGTCAAGAGTCTGGTTTGGCACTCTATTTGCCTTTAGATGGCATTTTGACCAACAAAGTCTTAGACTATGCGGGAATTAATGATGGCACTGTCACCGAAGCAACCATTGTGGAAGATATGACCGCCCCTTGGTTAAGCATTGGCTCTTCTGCGGTCAGTGCAGAATATAGCACGATTACCATAGACCAGACGACGGGGCAAAGAACGGCGATGATGCGGCGGTTGTTTGCTTCTCCTGCTCTCAATGGCGTGAATCTATTCCCCGACAAGCCTCTGGAAACCTTAGAACTCAAATGGATTGGTAATGCCCAATTTGCTCCCACTTTGCTCGGTTACATTGAAGGCGCACCACCAGTACCCAGTGAAAACCTGGCCTTAGCCGATGATTATAACGGCGCAACTTCAGTGGAATTAACCATGACTGAAGATGTGGAGTTTAATTGGACTCGATCGCAAGATAGTGGCTTGGGAGCTGCGGTTGAGGCATTCATGGGTGCGGGAGAAGTCATATCTACGGGTATCGGAGTAGAAATAGAAGTATCGAACCGACATGGGTTTAAAGGCAATTTGGAGTTCAGCTACCAATTCCAAAATGAAAGCAGTATCACCTCTAGCTCATCCCTGAGCATGACCGATAAACTGGAATTGCGCGGCACATTTGAAGACGATCCCAAATTCCCCCATTTAGGCAACCGATTTATTCCCAAAAATATCGGCTATGCGTTGGTGGTTTCAGCATTAGCAGATGTGTTTGTCACCCGACTGGCTCGCAGTAAGAAAATGGTTGGCTACCAAACACTACCTGTAGATGGTATTCCCCCAGATGTCAACACCATCACCTTCTTGATGAATCCGGCTTACACCATGAATGGCAGTTTGGATGGCATGACCGGAAGTTCTGCCACCAGCCAACGCTTCTTTAAGCACGTTCCTGAAATGCGAGCGCAGTATGGTTCTCTCTATCCCGCCAGTTATTATCGCTTGCAAGAAGCATACAATCTCAAACGTCAAATCGAAGCGGATGACAAACGCCGGGAATCTTACTTCAATAACTTTGATGTGCGATCGATTGATGAAGCATCTTTGGATCGGAACATCAACAGTGGTGATGCACCCACCACCATTGGAGTCCAACGGGAAGAAGACAAACCCACTACCGGAGCGACTGCGGAGGAACAAACGGCAAAGGCTGAAGAATTTAAAGCTCAAACTGCGGCAGCTTCTCAGGAAACAAGTTCTGCTGCCAAGGCAAAACAGGCCGAAATCCAAAGTAAAATTACCGACCAGGATAAACAAGTACACGCAATGGCAAGTTTTGCGGGCTGGCAGCGCAATATGGAAAATATCCAAATTCGCGCTGGAAAACGCAACATTGTCAACACTTATGTTTGGGATGCTGACGGTGGACTGCGAACGGAAGCTCAAAGCTTTGCCAATACGGTAGAACATACCATTGGTGGTGCTTTTACGATGGCTGCTGGGTTAGGGGCTGAGAATGAGTTCCAGATGGGCTTTGATGTAGAGCTAACCTCCCAAGCTACCGTTAACCTGACTCAAACCATGAGTAAAACTGAATCTCGCAGTAAGGGTTTTGAGTTGAATATCGACTTGAGTGGTATGGAAAATAAAGGGGTGACGGATTACAACGATAACCCGATTATGCCTGGGGAAAAAGTCGATCGCTATCGGTTTATGAGTTTCTATCTGGAAGGAAGTACCCAAAACTTCCAAGACTTCTTCAACTATGTGGTTGACCCGGAATGGCTGCGTAGCAATGACGAAGAAGCACGGGCTTTGCGTCAAGCCCAAGCTGGAAAACCGAATAAAGCTTGGCGAGTCTTACACCGGGTCACTTATGTGGAACGTCCGTCCTTGATGGGCTTTGGTCGGGATGTGCGTCAGTTGAAAGTCCGGGATGAAAATGTGGGCATTGGTAAGGTCATCGTTGATGTTGCCAAGTTACAACAGAAGGTCGATCAAATTCTGGAATGGATTAGCTCACAACAGCAGTAATCAGCTAGAGCTATTTTATCCATAACGATATCACCAATTTTTGAGAAGTGAGACTCAACATTCTTCATAGATTTGTTGAGTCGCACTTTTTGTTTGATCGCTGACCGTCAGCAATTTCTTGTCTTCGATCGCTCAGGACTTAACCATCAGACCTGTAGAGTCAATTCATGAATTGACTCTACAGGTCTGCTATTCTCTGCTTCTTCTCGCAAACAAGTTGAAAGTCAGTGCATTGGTCATTATCCAACCTAGCTTTCTAGCCGGAGGATAAATCAGGCACATCACATAATCGGTAAATGAATAGGAAATCACCGATGCTAGCGCCGCACCATTTTCTTGATAAAGCGGAATCAGCCAAAAATTCAGGATAATATTCATAGTAGCGCCGCAACAGGTAGAAATTAAAGCAAAAACTGTCTGTCCTTCTGCCACAATCCAAATTCCTTTTGCCCAACCAAAAAAACCAAATACTGCTGACCAAATGTAGATTGACAGCACGCTAGCAGCCGCTGCATATTTTTGGCCGAATATGGCTACAATGAGAAATTTTGAGATCAGCGTCAGGGGAATGGCTATGCTGAAAGTTACTATTACCATTAAATTAAACAGCTTTTGCAGTTTGTTATAGTAGAGCGTTTCACTCTCCTGTTTGGCTTGCACAATGGCAGGAGTTACGGAATTGACAATGGCGCTGGCAAAAAAATACCAAACTTCTGCTATTCGCACGGCTGCTGAATAAATCCCGACGGGTTTATCGCCCATTAATTGACCGAGCATAATCTGATCGATACGCACGTAGATCATAATAGCTAAATCGGAAATTATTAACGGCCAACTCTCCTTGAGCAGAGTTTTTGCCCGCTGGAATTTCGGACGCCATCTGAGCAGATTTTGTCCGTCCAATTTGTGCGCGATCGCCAAACCTATGCTACCCAAAGCGCTCTCCACCACAAGCACCCAAGCAAAGGCAACTACAGGAGCCTTCATCTCAATCAAAGCAATTCTGAGCGCGGTGACGATAACGAAGGCTATATTTTTGGCAATAACTGTATGTTTTGATTTAACTAGGGACTGGAACCACAAATCGATCGTATTGAAGGCATCAAAAATTGTTACTGACGCCGTAATTGCCACAATCCAAAGAGTCAGTCGGTCATGAGGACGGACTAGGCTAATCGCTCCACTTGATATTAATACTGTGAGGATACCACCAGCGAGTTTTAATACAAAAGTCGTGCCAAGAGTTTCATCTTTAAGGGATGGATCGCGAACTATGTCGCGCACGACAATCTGATTCAATCCCAAAGTGGCAAGCACGCCAAATAGGGAAACAAAAGCAGTTGCGAAGTTGAACAGACCAAATCCATCTGGGCCTAGATAACGAGCTATCCAAGCGGTAACAATTAACCCGACGCCCATGCGTAAGATGCGATCGCCTGACAACCAGATTACACTACCGATAATCCTACGCAGTTCGGGACTGAGCTTTGCAATTGCTGCTTTCAATTTATTCAGCATTTTAATTTATGAAAAATCATCTAAGAGCCCATCTCAATTAATCGATTGGCGAGCGCCTCGACAAAGCGATCGCTATTGCGGTCTTTTAACACCAGTTCGTGACCGCGCTGCGCCTGTGCTTCTGCTTCTTGGGGATTGTTTAGCAAATGAACGATCGCTTCTCGCAATCCCCCCACATCACCTGGATTAAACGTAGTAACAATACCTGGAATTTCAAGGTATTCGCTCATACCGCGAGTTCGGGTTATAATCACCGGACGCTTACAGGCTAAAGCTTCGTGCATGACTTGAATTCCAGCCGCAAACTTATTTTCCACCAAGCTAATTACTACTATGTCCGCGTCGCGATAAAGTTGCACTAAATCCGGCCATTCGTAGAACTGACAGGACATATTTTCCGGCAGAACTTTTGGAAATCTGCGCGACTTCGGACGTGCGTATTCTTCTTTTAGCTTTGCCGTGGAAAAACCGCTAACTTTGACATCGATGTCCAAGTCCTTTGTCGCTTCTGCTAAAGTTACATAATCCCGCTGTTCCAATCCCACACTCATCACCATCGGACGACGTTTATCTGGTGAAACAGATCCGGGTGTAAAGAATTTCACATCTGTTTGATCTGGTAACAACCAGACTTTTTCTGCTGGCAAATTCAAGTAGCGACGGAGGAAATCAGCTTGGAGGCGAGCCGGAGTAATAAATAGGTCAATTTTATCTGCTAAACCGTACAGTTTCAAAGACAGACGAGTGCGGGGTCGATCGGAATTGTGAACAATTACGACTATTTTAGGCCGATCGCGTTTCGCACCGCAAAGTGCCGCGACGGGATATCCGACATCTTCCCCAGGACAGAATATCAAATCGTCGCTTGTAAGTTTCTCTGACAGTGCGCGACCCAAAGCCCACTGTTCCGGAATGTTCGATCCCAGTTTCCCGCGTATCTTATCTATTGCTTGTACTGGATTTCCCGCTGGTTTGTGGATGGTCGCACCTAGCTGTTGACTTAGCTGCCACATGATATGCCGGGGGCATTTACGCTGTTCGGCATCTCGCGCCATCCCTTCGAGGTCGATCGCCCGAATTAGAGCTATATGATATTTCAACGCCTTCTCCTTTTTAAGCCAAATTTGTCATAAATCTTCAATCTTTCTGGAATCCCTATTTTGATAGATCCTTTTTTGTACAATTCATATTAAATCACACCTTTTTTTGTAGCCGATCGCATCGTCACCCCCTCAGCCATCCCAGCCGGATATTTCACCTTTCTAGATTAAAAAAAAATAAAATTTCCCACACTGCGACTGAGAGTTCCACAGCCCACTCTACCCCATCGCGATACTCCGCGTCTCGCTCGATACCAATGTGCGATCGCCGATCGGGAAAGCAGTGTCAACCTGTTAAGCTTGTGTTATATTATTTGAAATAAAAACTTTCTTACTTTTAACACAGAAATGAATAATACTAACAAGAACAAGAAAAACTTGGTACTGGGATTCGTAAAAACTTATGAATTTGAGCAAATCAAACCTTTCGTCATTTCACTCAAGAATACGGGCTATCAAGGAGATATCTGTTTGGTTTACTGCGATTTAAGCCAAAGAACTATTGACTTACTTCAAGAACAGGGCGTCCAAATGTATCCCTTTAAAGAGTTTTACATAAATCTGCCCTATTACATCGGCCAAGGCGGAAAGCTCAAACAGAATAAAAAAATTTATCCCTATCTTTTACTGAATATTTATCCTTTCAATAGATTGTATACTTGGCTGTTAAGAGGAGCGAGTAAGTTAGCTAAAGAAAACGAAGATTTAATCAAGGCTCACGTAGCTCAATATTTTCTAAACGTCCCGTCATGTAATAGATATGCGATTTACTACTTATATTTATCTAAATACGGAGAAAAGTACGCTAATGTGATGCTGTCAGATGTAAGGGATGTCGTGTTTCAAGGCGACCCCTTTGACTTTGAGTTTGAGGATGGTAGCTTGAATTGCTTTCTGGAGGAGGGAGAAAAAACGATCGGTGATAGCGAAGGGAACGCACAGTGGATTAGGGAAGGGTTTGGGGAAGATGCGCTTCCCAAGATCGCAGATAAAAGTATTTCCTGTTCCGGCACAACAATTGGCAGCATAGATGCTATAATGGCTTACCTAAAAGCAATGATAGATGCCTTTGTGCAACTGAAATATCATTCTTGGGGAATCGATCAGGGCGTGCATAACTACATCATTTACCAAGGCTTAGTTAAGAAAGTGAAATTTTACAATAATTTTCGCGGGCCGATCTTAACCATGCACTATACCAATGAGGAAAAACTACAGTTTGACAGCAACGGATATTTAAGGAACGACGATGGCAGCCCGATCAAGGTTTTGCATCAGTACGATCGCCTCTCACCAGAAGTCAGAAACAAAATAGCCGTATATCGAAAAAGCGAATGTACTGTTTGAGTGAGAGCGAAACTTCCGTGCTGGTGTGAGTGCAGTCGAAAATTGTCGGCTAACTTTGTTGATACTCCACAATAATATTCAGTAAATTATGGCGCTATTGAAACATTTTCGATGGGCTGTCATTCCGATTTGTCTTGGCGTTATCACTACCTGTGCCGCCAGCAACCCGCAGCCTCAAACTCAACCGAGTGCGATCGCACAAGCAAAGTATACTACCGGGCAGAATGGCTATCGCTGGGCTAACGTCTCCATCGGCGGCGGCGGTTTTGTCACCGGAGTCTATCCCCATCCGCTACAGCAAGATCTCGTTTATATTCGCACCGATGTAGGCGGCTTTTATCGTTGGAATCCCACAGATAAAAGCTGGATGCAATTAAATAACAGCTTTCCCGTATCCAAAGAAAACTACTACGGCGGAGAAGCACTAGCAGTCGATCCCAACAATCCGAATACAGTCTACATAGCAGCGGGGAAATACCCGAAGTTGCCGCTAAAAGGGACAATCTTTAAGTCCGCCGATGCCGGAAAAACCTGGACTAAACTGAACATAGACTTAGCAATGGGGGGTAACGAAGATCATCGATGGGCAGGAATAAGATTAGCTGTAAACCCCGCTAACTCAAACATTATCTTTTTTGGTTCGCGATACGATGGGCTGTGGAAGTCCGCCGATGCTGGTGCGACATGGGCTAAAGTTACCTCGTTTTCGCCATCTCTGACAGAAGGTGTTGGCATTTTGGGGATTGTGTTTGATAAGCGATCGCCCGGATTGGTCTACGCTAATGTTTATGGAGACGGAATCTATAAATCTACCGATACGGGGGTTACTTGGCAAAAAATCGAGGGCAGCCCAAAGCAAGGACAGCGAATCGCAGTTGCTAACAACGGTATTTTATACGTAACTCATCAATCTGGAGTTACTAAATATAACAATGGCACTTGGAATAACATTACTCCCAACAGCAAAGAAGCTTCCTTTAATGCTTTAGCTGTCAACCCCAGCAATCCCAACGTTGTCATCGTCGCTTTGGGTCAGTCAGTATCTACGAAAATCTATAGAACCTCAGATGGCGGAACTTCATGGACAGAGATGAAAGTATCTCTCAAGCACACCGTTCCTTGGTGGGACGACTATATGTTTTCCGTGTGGACATCTGCGATCGAATTTGACCCAAAAGTCCCCAGCAGAGTATGGTTAACTGACGGCAACGGCATTTGGCAAACTGAAAATATTAATGCCAATCCAGTAATTTGGACAAACTACGAAGCCGGACACGAAGAATTAGTGGTTTTCTCCTTAGCTGCGCCTCCGAAGGGAGGAGTTTTGTTAAGTGGCACAGCAGATCAAGACGGATTTTACCACAATAACGGACTCAATGCTTATCCTTCCACAAGATTGGCAGGGATTTCACAATGGAGTCACACGAATCGGGATACTTTTAGTATTGCCTACAGCGAGAGCGAGCCTTTGCGCGTAGTGCGCGTAGGCGGTGCGAGATGGAATTCAAATTTTACAGGCGCAACTTCCACCGATGGAGGATTGACTTGGCAGAAGTTTCCCTCATTTCCGGCCAACACGATGCCGTTGCGCGTAGCTTTATCTGCTAATAATCCCAATCTCTTCGTCGTCGCCGTCAGCGAAGCTAAAGCTATCCGTACCACTGATGGCGGCGCTTCTTGGAGTGCGGTGTCGGGACTACCCAATGGCCCCAAAGGGCCGTGGTATTGGGGCGAACCTTTAGCCGCAGATAAAGTAGATGGGAATACGTTTTATTACTACAGCGACGGCAAAGTCTATCGCAGTAATGACGGCGGCGCGTCCTTCAGCCTTGTCAACTCATCGGTGCCAAAGAGCGAATGGGTTTTGGATAAGCTCAAAACAGTTCCGGGTGCCAAAGGTGAAGTCTGGCTGAGTCTGGAATGGAACGGTTTATTTCGCTCTACAGATGGCGGCAATACTTTTACTAAGCTACCCTCTGTAGAAAGCGCACGTTTGTTTGCCTTCGGTAAGCCACCGACAGGAAGTACCACTCCCGCACTTTATCTGTATGGAAAAGTTGCAGGCGTGGGAGAAGGTATTTTCCGTTCTCTCGATAAAGGACAAACTTGGACAAGTATCGGTTCGCAGCAGAATCCTATTGGTAATGGCCCTGTGGTTATGGAGGCGAGTTGGCAGCAGTATGGGTTGGTCTTTATTGGTACTGCTGGCAATGGTATCTACTACGGAAGTCCCGATAGTTAACTACGTATGAAGAAGCCAGAAACCGGGTTTCTTCATCGATATCTAGTTGAGAAATCCTCGATTTTGCATAGAAACCCGGTTTCTTTGCCTAAGTCCTAAAATCAAAAGGGTGTTCTCAGTCACAGCCTTGTAAGGGAAAAGAAGAAATATTTTCTTTTGACTTTTGACTTTTGCCTTTTGACTTTTCTAGCGAGCTGCTATTTTACCCAAAGTTATTTCCATCGCTCCCAGATACGAACTATCGGGGGAGAATTCGGATGGCAATCTACCCGACTTGGCGGCAGCTTGCACAATGTCTCTGGCACTAATATCTGCTGATTTAAAAGCCGCAATCAACGTTCTACCTGCGGGAATACCCTGCGCCTCAAAGTATCCTTGATAAGCCATCCAAGCCAGATTGAAAGGTTCGATTCTATAGGTCGTAGCAGCAGAACTACCTGTAGTGGCGCTGGAGCGTGCAGTTTCTGCTTGTTGAGCTAGTGTGTTTGGTGCAAAACCAGCAGACAACAACAGCACGGATAAACTGCCAAAAATTACGCTTTTCATGTTTTCATCCCTAAGACTTCCTTCTATCAGGATGATTTTTTGTTATATAAACTACATCTGCTGTAAGAAAGAAGCCGCAGGAGAGATTGATTTAATTTCAAATTTTCTAGGCAATACCGGACAATACAGTATAATGCTATAGGAAAATTGAGGATATTCCTATTGCAAGGTATGTCAAACCCAAGGAAGCGACCCAAATCCTTGGAGTCAATGAACGAACCCTGCGTCGATGGGAAGAAAATGGCTCGATTGAAACCATCAGAACCCCATCAGGACAAAGACGCTACAACGTCGAGTCTTATACCACTAAAACTGGCAACAACAATAACAACCGAATTGTCGTCCTTTACGCCAGAGTTAGTAGTCGCGCCCAACAAGCAGACCTTAACCGACAAGTCGCAGCACTCAGCAACCTCTACCCGCAAGCGGAAATCATCTCGGAAATCGGAGGGGGACTTAACTTCAAGCGAAAAAAACTACTTTCCTTACTGGAACGAATTTTGTCGGGAGATGTCCGAATGGTTGTCGTTGCCCATAAAGACCGACTGGCAAGATTTGGATTTGACTTGTTTGGATGGCTGTGCGAACAAAACAGGTGTGAACTCGTGGTTCTCAATGAAACAAGTCTCAGTCCAGAACGAGAAATCGTTGAGGACATCCTCGCCATCCTTCACTGCTTCAGTTCCCGCCTCTACGGACTCCGAAAATACAAAACTCAGATCGAAGAAGATTCGGATCTACCCAAGTCCTGACTTAAACAAGGTGTGGCGTAAGTGGCTTGCGGCTTGTCGGTATTGCTATAACCAAGCGATAGCATTGCAACGTAGTGGTAAGCGCTTAAGCAAGCTGAAATTACGAAACGAGGTAATGCAAAGCGACTTACCCCAATGGGTAAAAGAAACACCTTGCCATATTCGGCAAAACGCCATCTTTGATGCTTATCTGGCATTCAAAGCTAGTAGTGATGCCAAGTTTAGAAATTGTCGGGATGTATGCCAAGCAATTAAATTTAATGAGTGTAACTTTTCTAATGGAACTTGGTATTCCAAGTTAACCAAAGGATTGACATTTGTTGCGGCTGAACCTATCCCTCAATCCTGTGACCAGGGGACACAGTTGGTTTTCCTTAAGGGTAAATGGTTTGCAATTTTCCCGCTGGCAGTCCAACCAAAATCAATTGACTCTTTAGGGTTGATTGCGTTAGATCCTGGTGTAAGAACTTTTTTGACTGGCTTTGACGGATGTAAGTTTGTGGAGTTTGGCTCCTGCGATATTGGGCGCATCACGAGGTTATGTCAACATTTAGATGATTTGATGAGCAGGATTGCTAAAGAGCAAAGTCGAAATCGACGACGACGGATGAAGCAAGCAGCCCATCGAATGCGAACCTCAATTCGTAACTTGATTGATGAAGCCCATAAACAGATTGCTCATTTCTTGACTCATCACTACCGTATGATTTTTCTGCCTACCTTCGAGACTTCCGACATGGTTGCCAAGGCAAAGCGAAAAATCAGATCTAAGACGGCACGAGCAATGTTGACGTGGGCACATTATCGATTCAAGTTGACTCTGAAACATCAAGCTGAATTGACTCTAAGCATCGTTGTGGATGTAACCGAGGAATACACCAGCAAGACTTGTACCCGTTGTGGTCAAGTTCATCCCAAGCTGGGTGGTTCTCAATTGTTCCATTGTCCTGAGTGTGGTTTGACGCTACCAAGGGATTGGAATGGTGCTTTCGGGATTCTCCTGAAAGCTTTGCGGGATACCGCCGCTATCACTTTTGATCGTGATAGTGCTATCGTTGCATTGTCCGGGAATGCCCGGAATGATGTCGCGTAAATGTATCAGACATGACCTGTTCAAATAGCTTTGCTGAATGCTTCTGACGCTACTCCTGTTTGGCTAACACCTGTGTTGCAACTATCTTTTTTTGGCTATTTTGCTTCTGGCAATATTGCTGAAAGTAAAGATTCTGCTGCCATCAAGACTACCGAAACTGCCAAAACTACGAAGGCAGAACCGGTGAATATTAACATTAAGGGTAAAGAAGCCAGTCTTTCGATCGCTGCTTTCATCTCAGAAACCTTGATTTTAGTAGGATTGAGGTAGCAACTCTTACTAGCGAGCTGCTCTTTATTATTGAATGTTAAAAAAGTGAAGATCTTGTGAAGGATTGCATAAAATAACTAACTTTGAGACGATCGTCATCTACTAGAAGTGGGATGTTAAGTTAATCGCTGTGAAAATCTACTTAAATGTGAGAGGGCAAATCCTGGGAGTAGTTTGTTATGGCAGTTATAAAGCATCAACTGTTTTGGATTTTTCGAGACGGTACTTAGCGTTGGAAACGCCTTCTCCAACAACCTTTTTTGCTGCTTTTGCTTGTGGCAATACTGCTGAAAGTAGAGATTCTGCTGCCATCAAGACTACCGAAACTGCCAAAACGACGAAGGCAGAACCGGTAAAAAGTAACATCAAGGGTAAGGAAATCAACGTTTTTATAGATGCTTTCATGTAGCTTCCTCTGAGTTTAACTCAGTTTACTATTATTACAATATGAGACAGTATTTAGTTTGGCATCAGTAAGTTTTGGTAATTAAAATCCCATCCACAACAGCCGATCGTAAGCAAAAATACGAAAGCGTACTGGTATAGTCCAGTACGCCTTTTTAACAGGGGTAAATCTTGCTAAAGGTCAAAATCTGCTGAATATTTCATTTAGAGAACTATAGGGTACTACAGAAGGGATAGAATAACTAGCGATACTTATGCCGACGCAAGTTAGATACTATACAGGACTCTGGGTCGGCAAAGGTACGCAGGCTGTTTGACAAACACCTCCGACTTGACTAACATTCTGCCTTGACGAGTATGTTCGTAACTTCGGGCGTTGTGATTGGTGAAACCGCAATCGGCAAGAGCGATTTGTACAATCCCAAGGTTTCGTCGGTAATTCTATCCCAGTTATAGTTTTGCTGTACGTACTTTTGGGCATTGCTAGCCATTACCGCCATTTCCTCCGGGTGATGGATTGCCCAATCTAAGCGACGAACGCAGCAGTCTAAATCTCCAACAGGGAAAAGCACACCTCGGTTGTTAGATACAAGTTGCTTGTGTACGGGGATGTCACTTGCCAGTACGGGGATACCTTCCTGCATAGCCTCTAGCATAGCGAGGGGTAATCCTTCTAGCTGAGAAGGCAGGGCAAATAATCCCGCACCTCGAATAATTTCTGCCAAACGCTCTCCTTTGAGTTCGCCGGTGAATACGATATCTTTATCGTGTGCTGCTAGATTATCTAACTCGGCAGTGAAATGGGGAGTATCGCTGGTAGCACCGACCAGAGCGAGTTTCCATCCTTGTGGGCGAAGCTTTTGGAAGGCTTGGATGAGCAAGTCGGGGCACTTTTCGGGTACGAGTCTGCCCAGGAAGAGAATGTAGCGCCCCTGCTCCAAGCCAAGAGATGTGCCGAAAGAAAAATGCGGGTCGGATTTACCCAAGCAAGAGGCGGCGTTGGGAATGTAGAGCGTTTCTCTGTCGTAGGTTTTCTTAAAGTAAGAGCGCAAATCTTCTGAGACGACTATTATCTCATCTGCAAACCGAACAGCAGCTCGCTCGCCAAATTGTATAAGTTTTTTAATATTTCTGCTCCATTTGGCGCGTTGCCAGTCTAGACCGTGACAGGTGACGACTATTTTGGCATTGGTGGTAAATTTTGGCAGCCAGGTGAAGAGGGATGGCCCTAAAGCGTGGAAGTGGATGATATCGTATTCCTTGCCAAGGGAAGCCATCGCTCCGAGCGCGGAACTCAGCAGCGCATC
Source organism: Aerosakkonema funiforme FACHB-1375 (assembly GCF_014696265.1). Taxonomy (GTDB): domain Bacteria; phylum Cyanobacteriota; class Cyanobacteriia; order Cyanobacteriales; family Aerosakkonemataceae; genus Aerosakkonema; species Aerosakkonema funiforme_A. The sequence goes on from NZ_JACJPW010000004.1 coordinate 14,854, forward strand.
CATTCCGCCTGCTTTCAAGCAAGGTAAGGAGACTACGCGAACGCCGCCAACGTTGTAAGTATCTACTGAATTCGAGCCGGTATAGGAGGAGCGAGCGAACAGATCGACTTCGTGGCCTTCTTTAACCATGCGGGTGTAGATTTCTTCGCAGTGATGCTCGATACCACCTTGTTTTGCGGGCAAGCCTTTAGCACCAATTACAGCTATTCTCATAGTGAAACCCCTGTTAAAAATTCTCGATTAGTTTGGCAAATGGATGTCCGCTGCTCCCAGCGGCGTAGCATATCGTTGTAGATGGCACCCACCACAGTGCTGGCGCTGTAAGGTTGGGCGGCTTTGACGCACGCTTCGACCGGGAAATTCCCAGGATTTTGCAGTACTTGACGCAAGGCATCGGCTACTGCAACTGGCGTGCGTTCCTCACATACCACTCCGCTGTGGGCGGTAAGTAGATTTGGGGTTTCACCGCAGCGGGTCGTCACTATGGGCGTCCCGCAGGCTAGTGCTTCGAGAACGACTACTGGTAAACCTTCGTAGGCGCTGGTCAGTACGAAGACACTGCTAAGGCGCTGCAACTGTGCAAGTTCTGCTTGGTTCATTGCTCCGAGCATTGTTACTTGCTCAGAGAGTCCCAAGCGAGAAATCTCTGTTTGTATTTCTGCTCTCAAATCTCCATCACCTGCGATGAGTAGGTGAATTTTGGGATTGTTGAGAGCGGCGATCGATCTCACTAGCAGGATCGGGTCTTTCTGGGGATGCAGTCTTCCGGCAAATAGCACGAACTGCGTATCTTCGGGTTTACCCATCCGAATAGCGAGCTGGCGTCTTTCCTGCTGGCGTTCTTCCCAGGTCAATGGGTAGCAGATTTCGTTGTCTACTGTGTTTTTTACGTAGCTAACTCGGTCTGCTATCTCTGGGTAGCGCTGCCGGTATAATTGCGCCGATTCCGTATTGCAGGAGAAGATTTGGGAAAACTGGCCTAGCACCAGGCGTTCGATCGCAAAGTACGCTGCTGGCAGATACCGCCATGCGATCGCATCTTTCCCGCCCGCAGAATTCATCTGCTTATTTATATCGTTATGAATAAAAAGGGCTTTCTCTCCAGGCCAGTTTAGCGCTGCTAATGTCGGTTCCAACCTGTGAAAGTGCATGAAGTCGGATGCTAGGTTACGACCGCACAGGGCAGCTGCGTACTTAATAGTTGTAGGTATTAATCTTCTAACATTGTCATCTTTAAGATTGAACAAAGGCATAAATTTAATTGCCTTGCCCGCCAGTTCTGCTTCGTGCCACTCACCCACACGTAGGTGCTGCTCTTCGTGGCCCGTTCCTACCAACCGCACCTCAAACTCGCTGGGAGCGTACTTGACAAAATTTTTTATAACAGTTTGGATTCCGCCGATGCTGCTGTGCCAAGGGTTGAATTGGTAGAAGACGGTCAGAACGGGTTTAATCATAACTAAGTGCCGATATGTAGGGAGGAGCGATTATATTGGTTCGGAAGCCCTAAACTTTCGGTATTTGGATAGATGTAAATTTTTATTTTCTCTGCAAGTCTAGGTTATTTTCTCTGCTTTTAAGTAAATGTCTCATTTTGACTTGTGTTCATATAAATGTTTTTGTTTCTGGGTTATTACATAGGTTAGTGGCAATTACCGAATAAGTGAATAAGTAGCTACGAGATTTCACTAAGGATTTATAAATTTCTGTACCGTCTTCATATCAACTTTATAATCAAGCCAGACGTTTGTTGGCTAAGTAGACACCCAGAGTGCGTATCTAAGTATAATCAAGCATAAGTAGGGTATGTAGCGATCGCACCCGAAGTTTGAACTACGGGAATTAACCAGTTATTTGAAATTGCTTGAGCTTAAAAGTAGGAATTAGCGGGCTTTTTTTGTTTCTAACTCTGCCTATCTCTGACTGGCTAGCTTAAACGTAAAAATAAGTAGTTATTGAGATGGAAGACAAGTCTGTATATATAAACACTAGGGGAGAGTGGGAGAGCCAAAGAGATGGGAAACCTATTTGTGTATTGCCTGGGCATTTTGTTCGCAGTTGAATTTTAACAGGAAAGAGAAATTTCTTGCACTCAGATCTCTATCTTGAGGGAGAACGACGCTTTCTTACAAAGTGGGATGATGCGATCGTACAGACATTGCAGCTAATCGTGCGATTTACTGGCAAATCGATTAGCTAGAGGAAAATGCGGCATTATTTTCGCAAGCTTCTTTAAGAGAAGACTCTTGAGTTTCCGCTTTTCCAACTTAAAAATTTAATCTAAAATTCCCACAATATTTATGACACAAGAGCAATCCCCCCAAAGAGTGAGAATAGGCTCCCATTACTTGGGCAACGATCGTTGTGAATTTAGCCTTTGGGCCCCCACTCTCCAAGAGGTAGCAGTACAAATTCTCTCTTCAGAGAGAAGACTTATTCCCATGCAGCAAGATGAGGAAGGGTACTGGAAAGTAACGGTTGAGGGTGTCGCTCCGGGAACGCTATATAATTACGAACTGGAAGGAAATATTGAAAGAGCCGATCCCGCCTCCCACTTTCAACCCCAAGGGGTACATGGGCCCAGTGAAGTTGTCGAACACAGCACATTTGCTTGGACTGATAAGAGTTGGTCTGGTGTTCCCTTAGAGGAAATGATTATCTACGAGCTGCACGTCGGCACTTTTACCGATGCAGGTACTTTTGAGAGCATGATACCGCGATTGAAAGATCTGCGCGAGTTGGGTATCAATGCGATCGAAATTATGCCGGTCGCGCAATTTCCAGGCGAACGCAACTGGGGATACGATGGTGTCTTTCCCTTTGCCGTCCAAAATTCTTACGGTGGCCCAGAAGCATTCAAAAAATCGATCGATGCTTGTCACCAACATGGCATATCGGTAATTCTCGATGTCGTCTTCAACCACATTGGCCCAGAAGGCAATTATTTTGCAGACTTTGGCCCCTACTTCACCAAAAAATATAGCGGCGATTGGGGTGACGCCATGAACTTTGACGGTCAATACAGCGATGGCGTGCGGAACTACTTTATTGAAAATGCCCTGTATTGGTTTGAAAATTATCATATAGATGGTCTGCGATTGGATGCGATCCAAGCTATTCTAGAGTTTGGTGCCAGACCGTTTTTGCGGGAACTCTCCGACGCCGTTGCCGAGATTTCCCAAAAAATAGGTCGCAAACTTTATCTCATCGCCGAAAGCGATTTAAACGATGTCCGCACCATTCGGTCAAGAGAGATAGGCGGTTATGGTATAGACGCACAATGGAACGACGATTTTCATCACTCGCTGCACACCCTGCTAACGGGTGAAAATGACAGATATTACCAAGATTTCGGCAAGTTAGCGCACATAGAAAAATCTTACCGCGAAGGCTTTGTCTATTCCGGGCAATACGCACCCCACAGAAAACGCCGTCACGGTAGTTCTTCTGTAGAAGAACCGGGATATAAATTTGTCGTTTTTTCCCAAACGCACGACCAAATAGGCAATCGCGTCTTGGCAGAAAGATTGTCGCAGCTTGTTGCTTTTGAAGGTTTGAAATTAGCAGCAGGTGCAGTTTTCCTCTCTGCGTTTGTGCCCTTCCTGTTTATGGGGGAAGAGTACGGGGAATCAGCACCGTTTTTCTATTTTATCAGTCATTCCGATGAGCCGTTGATTGAAATTATCCGCAAAAGCAAAGCAGAAGAATTTAAAGCATTTACAGGACGAGGCGAAATGCAAGACCCTCAAAGTCCTGACACATTCAACAAGTGCAAACTTAACTGGGAACTGCGAACAGAAGGAAAACACCAAGCTTTGTGGGAACTGCATCGCCAACTAATTCAGATGCGCCAAACAATTCCCGCCCTCAAAAAACTCGATAAGAAATGTTTGGAGGTATCTGGCATCGAAGATGACAAAATTTTATTTTTACGTCGCTGGAATGATGATAGCCAGATATTTGCCATCCTAAATTTCAATCTTGAAGATGTCACTTTTACTGCTGCACCGCCTGTAGGTAACTGGCAGAAAATTTTGGATTCTTCCGAGCGCAAGTGGATGGGTTCTGGTACTTCATTGCCTGACAATTTGGAGGCGGGTAAACAAGTTACCATGAAACCTCAAAGTTTTGTGGTGTACGAAGTTAAATGATTGTGGGGTGGGCAATGCCCACCCTACTAAGAAAATTATTGAGGAGTATTTATCATGCGGATTCCTACAGCAACTTACCGATTTCAATTTCATGCCGGATTTAACTTTGAGGATGCCAAGCAAATTGTTGATTATCTGGCGGAATTAGGAATTACCGATATTTACGCTTCGCCAATATTTAAAGCCAGAAAAGGCAGTTCGCACGGCTATGACGTTGTAGACTCGAATCAAATCAACCCAGAACTGGGAACGCGAGAAGATTTTGAAGCGCTAGTCAGCGAATTGCAAGCCAAAAATATGGGATGGGTGCAGGATATTGTGCCCAACCATATGGCTTACGATAGCGAAAATTCGCTGCTGATGGATGTGCTGGAAAATGGCCCCGATTCAGAGTATTTTGACTACTTCGATATTAACTGGGATCACCCTTATGAAGATATCAAAGGACGAGTGCTTGCCCCGTTAATGGGAAGTTTTTATGGAGAAGCTTTGGAGAATGGGGAAATTCAACTTAAATACGATGAAACGGGTTTAAGTGTTAATTACTACAACACAAAATTGCCCGTCAGGATAGAATCTTATGTCAAGTTTATTACGCATAGTTTAGGACAATTAGCAAGGGAATTGGGCGGCAGACAGCATCCTGATTTTATCAAGGTGCTGGCGATTCTTTATCTGATTAAAAACATTCCTTCGGAAGTCAAAGGTAAGGAAAGATATGACCAGATAGCGTTTGTTAAAGGACTTTTGTGGGAACTTTATACAGAGAATCCGGCGATTAAAGATTTTGTCGATCGCAACATCGAATTCTTCAATGGGGAAAAGGGAAATCCAGAAAGCTTTAACCAGCTAGATACTTTGCTGTCAGAGCAATTCTACCGCCTGTCTTTCTGGAAAGTGGGTGCGGAAGAAATTAACTACAGAAGGTTTTTTACCGTTAACGAACTGATTTCAGTCAAAGTAGAAGAAATCAAAGCTTTTCGTCGCAACCACGCTTTGATCTTCCATCTAGTCGAAGACGGAAAATTCACCGGCTTGCGAATCGATCACATTGATGGACTGTACGACCCAACGGAATATCTCAAACGACTCAGAGACAGAACAGGAGATCTTTACATTGCGGTTGAAAAGATTCTCGAACAGAAAGAAAACTTGCCGGAATACTGGCCGATTGAGGGAACGAGCGGCTATGACTTTTTGATCCAAGTAAATGGTATATTCTGTCAACAGGAAAATGAAGAGAAGTTTAGCGAAATATACCAGAAATTTGCCAGAGCGAATAACAATTACGGACAGCTTTCTTATGAGAAAAAGCGGCTGATTGTGGAAAGAAATTTGGCTGGAGATGTCGATAATCTGGCGCAAGTTTTGAAACGAGTATCCGGTCAATCTCGATATGGAAATGACTTTACTCGTTTCGGTTTGCAAAAAGCGCTTTCGGAAGTGCTGGCGCTGTTTCCAGTTTATCGAACTTATATCAATCAGGATGGCTTGCGAGAATCCGATCGCATCTATATTAAAGAAGTGATGGAAGAAGCAAGACGGCACGTACCCCAACTTTTAAAGGAACTCAATTTTATCGAAAAGGTACTGCTGCTGGAAGAAGAAGAATCATTAACAGCAGAACAAAAGGAACTGCGGCGTCACTTCGTTATGCGCCTGCAACAACTGACAGGCCCCTTGATGGCAAAAGGGATTGAAGATACACTTTTTTATGTGTATAATCGACTCATATCTCTGAATGAAGTGGGCGGCAATCCCGGTCAATTTGGCATCTCTGTTGCGGATTTTCACGAATTCAATCAAAAGCAGCAAGAAACTTGGCCTCATAAAATGAATGCGACGGCAACTCACGATACCAAACGAGGCGAAGATGTGCGAGCGAGGATTAATGCGATCTCGGAAATACCGGAAGAATGGGAAAAACAAGTGAAAGCGTGGAGCGAAATGAATCGCTCCAAGAAAAAGAAAATGAAGAATCGCTTGATTCCCGATGTTAATGACGAATACTTCTTTTACCAAACGCTGATCGGAACTTATCCTTTTGGGGAGGTAAAGGGGACTGACTATCACGATCGCATGAAGAATTTCGTCATCAAAGCAGTGCGGGAAGCGAAGGTTCACACGGCATGGTTAAGACCGGATTCCGATTACGAAAATGCTTACATGGATTTTGTTGATGCTGTTTTGGCAGACGAGAAATTTCTGGCAGAAATTCAGCCTTTCCAAAAGACGATCGCGCAATATGGCATTTTCAACTCCCTCTCCCAAACGCTGCTGAAAGCAACCGCTCCCGGTGTGCCAGACTTTTATCAAGGTACGGAATTTTGGGATCTCAGTCACGTCGATCCGGATAATCGCCGTCCGGTTAATTTTGAGGAACGAGTTGCGGTTTTAAAGGAAATTAAAGAGAAGGCGGAGAAAGATATACTGAGTTTGATTGCCGATTTAGTTGCCACGCGAGAAGATGCCAGGATTAAGATGTTTTTGATTAACAGAATTCTGGCGGCGAGAAACGAGAATATCGAACTTTTCCAATCAGGTGATTATATTCCGTTGGAGGTGACTGGAAAGTTTAGCGATCGCGTTGTCGCTTTTGCGAGAAAATATGAGGATAAAGTAGCGATCGCACTCACTCCCCGCTTTTTAACCAGCCTGATTAAACCAGAAGAAGTTCCCCTTGGCGAACAGGTGTGGGAAGATACTCGCATCGAACTGCCGCAGGGAATGCCATCTGCCTGGAAAGATGCCATCACTGCACAAACAATTCAATCTAATGGCAAAGTATTAATTGGGGAAGCTTTGCAACATTTTCCCGTTGCTTTGTTGATTAGCTAAACACCCAGAAACCCGGTTTCTTGGAGAAACCGGGTTTCTAACCCAACTACGTACCTAATCTTTTACTCTCCTTTCATTGCAGGAGAGGGGTTGGAGAAGAGTTCAAATATAATTTTGGTGTTCTCACAAAGTTAGTTTATCGGCAGAATATTTTGCTATAATAAGTGCATCCAGCAAATCGTACAGTCCGGTAATCATTCTGTCCCCCAACATAAACTTATGGCTGCGGGGTAGGCGGTTCAGAATCGGGACATACCACTTGATTAAATCGTAGGTTTTCTGGATAATTGGTAACTCGCTCATTGCTCATTTTTCAAAAAAATTTTTTACCGCCTTCGGCGGAGAGGGTAAAGGAAAAAAGGGAAAAGGGCAAGAGGGCAAAAGTATAAAGGGCTACTGAGTCCACGCCGCAGCACACACAACCCGAAAACCGAGGCCGTCGGCACTGTAGCCCGCATCGAGGCTGTTGCGAGAAGCCGAACGGCAGTAAGCGGGAAGGCCGAGCCACGAACCACCGCGCAGCAGTCGTAATTCGTTGCCATCACTAGATAACCATATAGTTATATTATTAGGCTTGTCCCCATAGTTATCATGCCAATGGTCAGCACACCATTCCCAAACATTGCCGTGCATATCAAATAGACCAAAGGCATTAGCTACATTAAAACTGCCAACAGGGGTAGTTTTTTCGCGGTCAATTCCCTTTGGGCCTTGACCGTAAGTATAATTGCCATCATAGTTGGCTAGATCGGCGGTTATTGTCTGGCCAAAATGAAATGGTGTAGTCGTTCCGGCGCGACAGGCATATTCCCATTCAGCTTCACCGGGTAGGCGGTATTCCCGTTTGGCTTTTTGGGAGAGGCGATCGCAGAACTCTACTGCATCATACCACGAAACTCTTTCGACTGGAAGATTTTCACCTTTAAAACGTGATGGATCTGGATTTAGTTCTCGATTTACTTGGGGTAACGAAGCTACTGCTTTCCATTGTACTTGAGTAATGGGATATTTTCCCATAAAAAAGGGTTTAATTGTAACTTGATGCTGAGGTTCTTCTCGTCCATCATATCCTTCATATCTTTCTTCACTTTCCGGCGAACCCATTGTAAAAGTACCACCGGGAATATAAACCATATCTAGAGTGACACCATTACCTAAATCTTCCGTAAAAAATCTCGCTTTCTGCTTTTCTCTTTTCTCGATTTCACCTTTAATATTCACCTGCACTACTTCAAATTCAAACCAATCAGTTCGGTCATCAAGTTCCGAATGCGACCGAGAACCTGTTGCTTGAGTTACTGGTGCTGAAACGGAAACCGAAGACAGTTGTTTTATCCAAATCCTTTTCAATTCCGCTAAAGCTTCTGAGTCCGAAAAAGATAAAACCAACTGCGTCCATAATTGTTCCGCTAATTCTAAATCTCCTTCTATCTCTGCTTTGAAAGCATTGTTTTTTAAAGTAATTATATCTTGAAAATTGGCAAATTTCGGGAGCAAAATTAAGTAGAGTTTCTTGCCCGGTTCTGGTTTAACATAAGGAAACTGCGTTGGTTGACGATATTTTTGATTGATTTCTGGAACTCGTTGCTGCAAATATCGCTCTAATCTCTCGACAGTTGCACAATTATTTTCACCTTGGATTCGCAATCCTTCTAGCAAAGCTTTTGTAAACGAACCATGTTCTAATTCCTTTATTTCATAAGATTTTTGACTGGGATAACAGGAATAAAAAGTAACGACTCCTTGATGCTTTTCATCACCAATACCTAAAGAATTTCTACCTCCCTCATTCCGACAGGCATCTAAGAATAAAATCACATTCCCAGCACCAGAAGAACGCAAACGTTCGGTCACATAATTAACCGAAATAGCAGACCGTTCTATATCATCTGGGTCGCTATCCAACAGCATCAAGTAATCACCATCAAAGGCGCGGATACCGTGACCTGCAAAAAAGAACCAAAGATTATCTCCTGATTGTAATAAAGTTTTCTCCCGTTTATTTTCATCTTTTTCTTTTTTATCGATACGTTTCTCAAACTGCACCCGCAAAAATGTTCGCAAGTTAAGGTAAGTCGGTTGAGTAAGGATAGGTTTATCATTTCTAAATGAAATGGGTGGGGAATCTTCGGTAAATAGGTAAACTCTCTCAAACTTAGCTTCCTTGACAAACCAATCCCGCATCGCCTCAGCATCCCGCTTAGCGTAATTGAGATCTTGCGAACGATGATAATTATTGATGCCAACTACAATCGCCCAATTAACCATTATCGCTCTGCCTGCGCTTAAACTTAAGAGTCATCGCCCCTTTCCCTCCCGCTTTTCCACCAACTCCGAACAGCTTCACCTGTCCTTCCCCGTTGATTTCCACCGATAACTCGACTTCATCTAACTGCATTTTAGAACTAGGCGCATCAGCTTCATCGAGGATTTCTCGCATCGCCTGCAAAAACCCCTTCATCTCCCGTTTGAGTTTTTCCACCTCCACAGGTTTCGCGGCGTCCACCACCTCAATTTCCACTTCCACGGGGTCATCATCATCATCTCTAGTGATGAGTCCACCCCTGTAGCTTCCCGTTCTCGCTCCTGTATCAAACGATACAGTTTCTTCCGTAATTACCCAAATATGTTTTGGTGTATTTTCTGCCATGCACGTTAATCTGTGTTTGTTTTGATGGAATGGGGGAGACCTCTCTCCAAACCTCTCTCCTGCAAGGAGAGAGGCTTTGAGTTTTGCGGTTTGGTTGGTTGTGGGCGATCGATCTTATTTCAGAATATCACTCAGTATCGTCATCGTCTGCACTGTATCGATAAATGGCCTCTCCCGTACTTGTGGTGATAATAAAATCTAATAAATAGCTTGTAAAGCTTATGGGATAAGGGCCTTGCTTGCCTTACCTTGAAATCGTACCGACGATCGCACAATAAACAAAACAATGGCCAAATGTTAGCATGAAATTAGCAAATAATTTTTTGAAAATATTATGCTCAGTCTGAGTGACATTTATCCTCTCTCAGAGTTCCAACGGGGTGCGAAAGCTTTCCTGGCAAAACTCAAAGAAACTAAAGCACCCATAGTTCTGACTGTGAATGGTAAAGCTACTGCCGTTGTTCAAGATGCTGAAGGCTACCAGCAACTTCTCGATAAGATTGAGTTGCTGGAGTCTATTGTGGGTATCCGCAAAAGTATTGAAGAATTTGAGCAAGGGAAAGGGATACCTTTGAAGCAGGCATTTGCAGAACTTCGGGAAAAATATGGCTTACCGAATTGAAATATCTCCTACTGCGGTGGCTGATATAGAAAGTATTTTTCTTTGGATCGAGAAAGATTCACCGGAAAAAGCTTATCGCTGGGTAAGAGGGTGTTATGAAATTATATTGACGCTGGAAAACTTTCCCAAGCGTTGTGCTTTGGCGATCGAAAGTGAGTATATGGGAATAGAGGTACGCCAACTTCTCTATAAAAAGCAATTCAATATTTTATTTACTGTTAGTTAAATAGTTGAGCAAGAGCAAGGAATTGTGCGTATTCATCGTGTGCGTCGTTGTTCTCAACAACCACTTCAAAGTATAGATCGACTCTTAGGTGATGAACCAGAAACTTAAACCGCGATCGCCCTTCTGCCCACAAAAAAAGCGAATCGCATACAGTGAAGGCTTCACGCTCGATTTTTATTAACTACCTCTGTTAATTTCTGACAAGTTTCTTCAATTTTATCGAGACTGCCGGGATTCACCAAACCGTAGTAATCAAAAACGTAGATGCGGTTGTTTTGAGTTGCTTTTAGCTTACTCCAAAAAGGTTCGGATTTGAATTGTTCGGAAATCTTCCCACTTGGTTGGTCTACAATCAGAATTGCTTCTGGATTTGCCTGCAATATTTTTTCGGCTGAAAGGGTAAAGTAGCCATCAAGGGGACTATTTGCCTGTAAGTCGGCGACAATATTTTTAATGCCGAATTTTGTCAGCAAATCGCCAGACCAACTATTTTTATTAGGGGATAAAATCGGTTGGCGACTGACTAGCACCAGAGTGGAGGGGGACGCAGCGGCAGGTTTTTCTAGAAATGTTTGATAGCGGGTTAAAAGTGGGGTAGAATCGACTGCGATCGCATCAGCAACGGTTTTAGTTATTTCTGTGAGATCGTCCCATTTTTTAATCGTTACGCCAATAGTTGCTATGCCCAATTCTTTTAATTTTGGCAATATTTGCGCGTGAAAATCTTTGTTACCGATAACGAGGTCTGGTTTGAGGGATATCAGTTTTTCTAAATTCGGTAGTGTCTGTCCTTCGCTCACTTTTGGGATATTTTGAAATCTGCTATCTTGAGCGAACAATCTGCTACCGACCATCCCCACAATTTTAGTTTTATCCAATCGATAAAGAATATCGGATGTGAGAGAAGTGAGAGTGATAACTCTTTGGGCTACTTTGGGAGTGGTGTCAGTTGTAGTGTTATTCGATGGAGTGGTAGCAGCAGTGCAAGCTACTAACACTAAACTCAATAAAATTGCGGTAATGATGGATATGTAACGACGCAACATGATTTTGGGAATGGGGAATGGGACATGGGGCATGGGGCATGGGGATTTACAATCGGAAATTCTCCCCATATCCCACTCAGCTTTAACGATCGCATAATTAACTATACAGCAACCGCCAAGGCAGTTAGGACGTTCTTAATTCCGGAAACGTTTGATAATAGCCACTTCTTCCCCTAGTCCCTAGCCCCTAGCCCCTAGCCCCTAGCCCCTAGCTATTGCGATCGGACAAATTTGCAGTCCAACAGGCGTTTGCAAAATCGCGACTGACACGCCAAAGACTTGGGCGATATTTTCTGGGGTGATGACTGCGGCGGGTGTACCGATATCCCAAAGACGCCCTTGTTTAAGCATGGCGATGCGGGAACTGTACCGGGCGGCTAAATTGACTTCGTGCAATACGGTGACGATCGATAATTTTTGTTGCACATTAAGTTGTTTGAGCAATTCTAGCAATTGCAGTTGATAATTAATATCGAGATAAGTTGTGGGTTCATCTAATAATAACACTTGGGGAGATTGGGCTAGCGCCAGTGCCAAAAAAGCCCGCTGTCTTTCCCCGCCAGAGAGATGTTCCACAGGTCGATCGCTAAACTCTTGGATACCCGTTTCGACAATAGCTTCTTCCACTTTTTGTTTATCTTCCGCATTTAATTCCCACTGCCACCAAGGTTGATGAGGCGATCGCCCGCACGCCACCAATTGCCTGACTGTTAAGCCAGTAGGAAACGTTTGCTGTTGCGGCAGAATTGCTAACTTTTGCGCTACCAAATGTGGGGGTAATTCGTGAATAGCTTTCCCATCCAAAATTACTATACCAGATTGCGGTTTTAAAATGCGACTGAGGATTTTCAATAAAGTAGACTTACCCGAACCATTGGCACCGACTAAACTCAACCACTCACCAGATTGGAGAGTTAAATTGATTTCGCGGATAATCGGCAAATTATTGTAACCGCCAACCAATTCTTTAGCTTCCAAAGGCATAATTTAATCTTTTTTACCACAGATGAACACAGATGAACACAGATAAAATAATTTTGTCAGATGTACTTATATTATATGGATATGAAAAAATCTGTAATCTGTTTTGTCTGGAAAAAATCAGATTGAATCTACATCTGTGTTCATCTGTGTTCATCTGTCTTCATCTGTGGTAAAAAAATCCCAAAAACTTATTTTTCCGATCGACTCTGATTACTGCGAGAAAGCAACCAAACAAACAAAGGCGATCCTAACAAAGCCGTCACAGCACCTACCGGCAACTCGATCGCACCCAAACGAGATAGCATATCCGCGAAACTCAACACAAAAGCACCGCCTAAAGCAGAAAGCGGTAAAACCCAGCGATAATCTGTACCTACCAGCAACCGTACCCCATGAGGTACAATCAAACCGACGAAACCGATCAAACCGCCAACGCTGACTGCACCGGCGGCGAGTAGGGTAGCGACTCCGCCAATTAAAAAGCGCGATCGCATCAACGAAACTCCCAATCCCACCGCCAAATCGTCACCCAAATTTAAAATATTCAAAGACCTCGCCAACAAACAGCCGCCCAGCAATGCGATCGCCACATAAGGGCCAGCCACATTCACTTCCGACCATCCCCGCCCGTTGAGACTGCCAATTAACCAACTCAACGCCAATTGTACTTTACCATCATCTGCCAGCAGCAGAATAGTTGACTGCGTTGCACCAAACAGCGAACTAACCGCAACTCCCCCTAAAATCAACCGTTCCACGGAAAGCCCGGTACTGCGACGAGCGATAAAATATACAAGCATGGTTGTCGCGATCGCACCGATCCAAGCAGCCAAAGGCAACCAAGCTTGGAACAATCCCAATGTTACCAAACCGACAGCTACCAAACCCGCACCGGCAGAAATTCCTAACAAATAAGGGTCTGCCAATCCATTTCGCAACATCCCTTGTAACAAAGCACCCGACATCCCCAAAGCTGCACCTACAATTAAAGCTGCGATCGTTCTCGGTAAGCGCAAATCCCAGAGTATAGTTTGATTGATGGGATCGCCTTGATGCAGCAACGCTTGCCACAATTGGGCGAAACTCAGATACACCGCACCCTGAGAGAGGGAAATGGCAACTGTGAACAGCAAACAACCAATCAAGAGGAGACAAGCGTACCACACTCGGTAGTTATCGTAGCTTTTTCGGATTTGTGCAAAAAACGATAAGTTTTGTGAACTCATTGGCAATGTGCGATCGACGAATATTTCCTTTTTAACTTGATGCCACTTGAATCATAGAATGGCAGCTAATGCAGTTTAGGTTAATACACCGTGACTCAACAAATAACACCTCTGCAAACCCTTTTATCCCAAGCGCAACAGGGAGATCCAGATGCGATCGCCGCCCTGATCAACCAAGTTGTCTGGAAAAAAGGTATCGCAGCTACAGTCAGTCGAGACGGAACTTGTCTGGATGTTACCTTAATATCCGACCAAGTATACACTCAAGAAGGCTGTATCAATTTTATCTATCAAGGCATCAGTCGCTTGGGTATCGTACCCATTCGATATGTGCGAGTAGTTGCGCGACAAACCAACATCGAAACGCCGCTTTGGAGTCAGACAATTGAATTGCCACTCGCCGACTCCACGCCAAATGCAACGCCACCTGTAATTACTCTTCCCGTCGTCGAAGCAAAACCGAAACGAAAAAAGCTGACGACAAGATACAAAAAAAGGGTACGTTTGCTTTGGTTGGGCGGTATCATTTGGGTTTTAATTGCCGCATTGGGAGTAGCGGTGCGATATCAAATCGAAAATCAAAAAGCAACCGCGCCCAAAAAGCAAACCCCCATCCAGCAACCAACCGCCATCACTAACAAACCCGCACCAAAACCGCGCCCGACAACTGCTGCTAAACCAGCGGTAAAGCCGAAAACGCAAACCCGAATGAAGCTGGAAAAAACGATCGCCGGTGGCATTTCGCCCAAGTCGGTAGTGCATTCCGGTCAGGGTTTGTTTTTCGCCCAAAACATGATGTACAGCCACACCATAACCGTCTACAACCGGGAGCATAAATTAGTTAAAAAAATCCCGGATAACGTCGATTTAGCAAAATTCGGTTATTTAAAATACAAAGGCAATTACCGAGGCGCTCCCGTAGAAGCGAGTTTTTCTCATGATGGTAAATATGCCTGGGTATCTAACTACCAAATGTACGGTCGTGGCTTTAGCAATCCAGGGAACGATCGCTGTAGTCCATCGCCAAGACTCGACCAAAGTTTCCTGTATCGAATTAACACCAAAACCCTTCAGATCGAAAAAGTCATCCAAGTCGGATCTGTGCCCAAATTTGTCGCCACGACACCCGATAATCGCTTAGTATTGGTGAGTAACTGGTGCAGTTGGGACTTGAGCCTCGTCGATACCAATAAAAATAAGGAATTCAAACGAATTAAACTGGGTGCATACCCGCGTGGAATTGTCGTCGATGCCAATTCGCAAAAAGCCTACGTCGCCATCATGGGTTCTTCTGACATCGCTCAAGTAGACCTGAAAAATTACTCCGTGAAATGGCTGAGAAATATCGGTCGAGCGCCTCGCCATTTGAATATAGACCCTGCCGGAAAATTTATCTACGCCACTTTGAATAATGAAGGTAAAATAGCCAAAATTGCATTGCCACAAGGTAAAGTAGTAGGTAAAGTTTATTCGGGTTCCGCTCCCCGCAGTATGATTATATCAGATGACGGACAAGTGCTTTACGTTGTTAACTACAACGAAAGTTCTGTCAGTAAAATTCGCACTTCCGATATGAAAGTACTGCAAAAAGTTCGCGTTGCTCCCAATCCGATCGGCATTACTTACGATCCGCAAAAAAGAGAAGTTTGGGTAGCTTGTTATTCCGGTCAAATCATGGTATTTCAGGATTAAGTTTTCCTATTTTCCAGAAACCCGGTTTTTTCAACAAACCGGGTTTCTCTGTACCTCACTCATCTAAAAAAAGCTAAAATTGGTATGGGTGGGCAAGGTTGAAGAATCGGCGTAAGGAGGCTAGAGCTATGACCCCAACTCAATTGGGTGTCTCTAAATCTTCCGATTTGTACGAAACGGATTTCTATGCTTGGACTGTCGAGCAAGCAAAGTTTTTGCGAGATGGTGCCTGGGATAGTTTAGATGTTCCGAATTTAGTTGAGGAGATTGAATCTTTGGGCAAACAAGACCGCAGGGAGTTGAGGAATCGCTTAAGGGTTTTAGTAGGGCATCTGCTGAAGTGGGAATATCAAAGAGGTAAGCGTTCTAAGAGTTGGTCGAACACTATCCACGAACAACGTTATCAAATTAAAGAACTTATAAAAGAAAGCCCTAGTTTAAAACCTTACTTGCACGATGCTGTGGTTGAAATTTACAGCGATGCGCTTTCTTTGGCAGTGCGCGAAACTTCTTTAGATTCTAGTTGTTTCCCTCAAGAATGCCCTTACAACCTGGATCTGATTCTGGAAAAAGATTTTTTCCCTGGCGAGCAAACTGAATCGGATTCAATCGATTAATGAACGCATTTATAGCTAGGGACTAGGGCGTCGGGGCTAGGGACTAGGGGAAGAAGGGATAATGAACGTTCTTAATTCCTGAAACCCTTAATTCGACGCTCTTCTTCCCCTAACCCCTAACCCCTAACCCCTAGCCTCTTAAAAATTAAAGCTAGTCCGAACTAACCCGACCCATTGCGTGTCGTTGTAACTATCATTTTCAGGATTAATCACAACCCAAAATCCAGGAGTAATAGAAATGTTGTCATTCACCTGAAAGCGATAGAAAGCTTCAATGTGATATGATGTATCTGGCTCATCGCGCACATCGCTGCTAGTAACTCGCGGTGGCAAACCTACCAAAATTCCCGGTAAGTTGCCTTCACCTCCTACATCTGGGAAACTGAAACCGATCGCACCATACAAAA
This sequence comes from Aerosakkonema funiforme FACHB-1375, assembly GCF_014696265.1. Classification (GTDB taxonomy): domain Bacteria; phylum Cyanobacteriota; class Cyanobacteriia; order Cyanobacteriales; family Aerosakkonemataceae; genus Aerosakkonema; species Aerosakkonema funiforme_A. Next base: position 31,313 of record NZ_JACJPW010000004.1, read on the forward strand.
CATCGGCATTCGCACCGCGATCGACATTAAGCACATCCGCACTACCCCTACCATTAGAAACGTTGCTCATCCCAGAACTTTCGGCATTGGCGCGAGTATAAACCCCCCAACCATGAACTTGAAAGTGTGGAGAAAAGTGATAGAATCCTTGTATACCCACAGAATCGCTGGATGTAGCAATATTATCGCCAAACGGCCCCGAAGCTAAAAAACTGCCCGTACTTGCACTGAGATCCACTTCTCCTCCGGGTGCATAAGAACGGGAATAAGCTACACCAATTGCTCCCCAATCGCGATAATAGGCAAGCTGAGCTAGAGCGTGGTAGGAACCGTTGAACAGTCCATTTTTTGGGGTGGGAATATTGACATCAGGTACTAAATAGCCGAGAGTTAAAATCAGATCTTTACTGATATTCCAGTTAATCGCACCACCGCCACCGCCGCGACGGTAAAGGGGACTGTATTCTCCAAACTTGGAGGGAATTCCCAAACTATCACTGGCGATCGTAGGCGGAGTGAGAGTGTTCGTAATATCTGTGTAACCGATACCAACTGTACCGAAAGTAACTGAGAGATTAGAAGTAATTGGGGTGATATACAGCAAGTGAGGAATGGTAACGTCATTATTTTCATTACCATCAAAGTTCAATCGCGTCATATTTGTACCCGTTTGTTCGGCAATATTATTGCCAAAGTTGCCAAATTCCAGACGGGTTCTCAACAAATCGCGACCTGTGAAGCTGGTTTCCAGATTTAATCGACCTCGATTGGCAACAATGGTGTTAGTGCGATCGCCACCACCACCAACGCGATCGCCAAAGGTATCTGTTACGGCAACGATAATTTCCGCATTTAACTTAGTCGTTGCAGAAAACTGATTCGCTTCTAATTGTGCTGTGCGTGCTTCTAGAGTATCTACTCGACCGCGCAATGTCGCTAATTCAGTTGTAAATTCTGCTTGCAGCCTTTGCAAAGTTGCTAAATCTTCCTGAGTAACTAAGTTTGTCGTTCCTGTCCCAATCAGTTCCCTAATGCGATCGAGGCAAGCATTCAATCCGGCGGCAAATTCGTATCGCGTCATCGCACGGTTACCTCTATATGTGCGTTCTGGATAACCTTCGATGCAGCCGTAGCGTTCTACCAGAGATTGCAGTGCCTGAAATGCCCAGTCCGTGGGTTGCACATCGGAGAGTTGAGAGACAGAGGTTACTTGTGCAAAGGCGTCTTTAGGTGTAGCTAAAGTGGCAGATGGCGTTAGTAGAAATAGTACAGGTGATGCTAGTAGAAAAGCTAGCAATCTGTAAGAGCAATACTTAAGTTGCATAAATAATTTCCTCTCATTGAATAGGATTTATCTAGGGGTTAGGGGATAGGGGCTAGGGGCTAGGGAAGAGTGGAGAGGGAAAAGGGGTTAGGGGATAGGGGCTAGGGGCTAGGGAAGAGTGGAGAGGGAAAAGGGGCTAGAAGTAGTAAGTTAGGAAACTAACCAGCTCCATAGTGTTGGGTTTCGCTGCTGCTCAACCCAACCTACAATCTACTTGCGATGAAATTCAAAATTTATCAAGCATGACTAGAACGGGTGCGAAGTCTGTCAATAGTCACGGCGATAATAATCACCAAACCTTTCACAACTAATTGCCAGAAAAATGATATGTTCATCAAGGTTAATCCATTGTTGAGGAGAGCAATAATTAAAGCTCCCAATAAGGTTCCCCAGATGGTGCCAATTCCACCGGTGAAGCTCGTTCCTCCCAAAATTACGGCGGCGATCGCATCGAGTTCGTAGCCTTGTCCCAACATACCCGTCGCACTGTAGAGACGCGACGCGCTCATAATACCGCCCAAACCGGAAAGCAACCCGCTGATGCCATAAACAAGTAACAGCACCCGACTGACTTTAATTCCCGTCAATCTCGCTGCCCGTGCGTTACCGCCAACAGCGTAAATATGCCGCCCAAAAACAGTCCTTCTTAAGACAAACCAACTAGCTACAATTGCTAGCAAAGCAATAATAACCAGCCACGGAATCGGGCCGAGATAATTGTTGCCAATCCAAGCAAAATTGAGATTTCGATTAATAACTGTAGTGCCATTGGCAACTAAATAAGCAACACCTCGCAATCCCGTGTAGGAACCCAAGGTGACGATGAAGGGAGGCAAACCCAAATAGGCAATCAGCGCTCCGTTAATTAAGCCCAAACACAATCCCGCTAATAAAGCAGCGGGTACGGCGAACCAACCCAAACCTGGAATTAACGAAACAAGCACTGCAACTACTGCCGTTACGCCCAAAATTGACCCGACTGAAAGGTCAATTCCTCCCGTTAAAATCACAAATGTCATGCCAGTAGCTAGGACAATATTAATAGATGCCTGCCGAATGACATTAATTAAATTTCCCAGTGAAAGAAAGTTGGGCGTGACAATCGAAAAAACGATACAAATGATGAGCAAAATTGGCAGTATACCGGCGACTTGGAGAAAATTTCGCCAAGCTTCGCGTTTGCCTGCTTTGTTGCGATCGCTTTCTCGATTTCTGGTAGTTTTTACTTGGGTTTGACTCACGATTTTTCTACCTCCCTTGCTCCGGTGGCGTAAGCCATAATGTTTTCTTGGGTAATCTTTTCTCCTGTGGAACCGCCCACTTCACCAACGAGGTGTCCCGCACGCATGACTAATACGCGATCGCTCATTCCCACAACTTCCGGAAGTTCGCTGGAAATCATTAAAATGGCGACTCCTTTGGCAGCTAGCTCGGCCATAATGCGATAAATTTCGCTTTTTGCACCGATGTCTACACCTCGCGTTGGCTCGTCTAGGATCAGTACCTTGGGGTTAATTGCCAACCAACGCGCTAGCAATAATTTCTGCTGATTTCCTCCTGATAAATCCACGGCTCTGATGCTCGGACTGGCCAGACGAATCTGCAAATTGTTAATCGCATCATTCGTAATTTTTGAAAGTGCGTTTGAGTCGATAATGCCAGCTTTTGCTTCTCGGACGAGAACATTCATGATGATGTTTTCATGAGAACTCATTTCCAGAAATAATCCCAAATCTTTACGGTCTTCTGGAACGTAAGCAATTCCCTGTTCGATCGCATCATCTGGTGTCGCAATATTGAGATGACGACCTTGCAGTTTGATTTCACCGCTCGTCTTTTTGTCAGCACCAAAAATCAGACGGGCAATCTCTGTTCTACCAGCGCCAACCAAACCTGCTAAACCAACAATTTCGCCTGCATGAAGTTGAAAACTGACAAACTTTACTTTGCGTCCATCGCTTAAATTTGTTACCTCAAGTACGACGGGACCGACAGTTGATTGACGTTTATGTTCGTACAAATCTTCTAAAGGACGACCCACCATCATTTCCACGAGGCGAGGGGCAGAAATTTCCCTTTTTTCCAGAGAACCGATGTATCCGCCATCACGCAATACGCTGACGCGATCGGCAAGCGCATAAATCTCTTCCATCCGATGGCTAATATAGATAATAGCGATGCCTTCATTCCGCAACCGACGAACGACCTCGAAAAGTTTTTCTGTCTCTCGTTCTGAAAGCGCTGCTGTGGGTTCATCCATCACCAGGATGCGACTTTTGTCTTTGAGCGCTCTAGCTATTTCCACTTGTTGCTGTTCGGCAATTGAAAGTGTGGAAACAAGGTTTTCCGCATCAAAACTCGCGTCCAAGTTTTCCAGTATCTCACCTGCCTTACGCCGCATTCCTTCTCGATCGATCGCGCCATGTTTTGTAAGCTCTCGACCCATAAAAATGTTTTCGGCAACTGTCAAATTGGGGGCGAGATGGATTTCTTGATAAATAATGGCGATGCCCAAATCTCTGGCTTGACCGGGGTTGGTCATTTTAATAGGTCGATCGTCAATTCGGATTTCTCCCGCATCGGCTATGTAGGCTCCTGCCAAAATTTTCATTAACGTACTTTTGCCTGCACCATTTTCACCCATGAGTGCGTGAACTTCGCCAGGGTAAATTGTGAGGTTGACATCGTGCAAAGCAGTAAAGCCATGAAAGGTTTTGGTAATGCCTTGCATCTGTAGTACGGGTTTTGTTTGAGTTGCTGTTTCCCGGATATTTACCATGAAAAATCGCCTCTTGTCAGTAACAAATAAAGACGTTTTATTTTGATTTTTGACCGAATACAAACGGTTTAAAACCTCCCATTACAAGGGTTATCATCAAAAAAAATCCTAATTTTAAGATCCGCATTTTCAAGGCGGAGCCAATCCAAAATCCAAAATCCAAAATCCAAAATCCAAAATTGTTTTTATTGACTGCTCCAGCCTTTATAATCTTTAACGTTTTCGCGAGTGATGAGTTTGACTGGAATTAGAATGTTTGGATTGGCAGGCTTTTTGCCTTTGAGAAGGTTGTTTCCGACTTCAACTGCCTTGACTGCCATGCTAAATGGGTCTTGCGCCGCAGTGGCGGCAAATAAGCTATTCTGTTGTTCGAGGGCGTCTTTAGCTTCCGGTGCGCCATCGACACCAACAATAAAGAATTCGCTGCGCCTCGCTTGTTTGGCGGCTAATTCTGCACCAATGCCAGTAGGGTCATTAATAGCAAAAACGGCATCGATTTTTGGGAATGAAATGAGCAAATCGCTCATTACTCTTAAGCCACCATCGCGGCTACCTTCGGCATTTTGATCTTTGGAAAGAATCTTGATACCTGGGTATTTGGCGAATACGCTCAAACATCCCTGGACTCGCTCGACCACGGAAGTGACAGGCGGGCCATTGATAATTACAACGCTGCCTTTACCCTTTAAGCGATCGGCAATATATTGACAGCTTACTTCACCGGCTTGCACGTTATTGGAAGTAACTGTGGCATCGACGCCTCCCTCGGCGGCGGTATCGACTGCAACGATCGGAATTCCGGCTTGCTTAGCTTTTTCTACAGCAGGAGCAATCCCTTTACTGTCAGCAGCATTAAGGATGATAAAGCTGACATTTGAGGCGATGAAGTTTTCGATTTGGTTGAATTGCTGATTTAAGTCGTCTCCACTGGAAACAAGGGTTGTCCTGATATTCTGACCGCCAATTTTCTTGGCAGCCGCTTCAGCACCTTCACCAATTTGGACGAAAAAGGGGTTGCCGAGGTCGCGGACTGTGACGGCAACTGATGAAAGTTCTGTGTTCCGACGGTTGCTAGTTTGGGTGTTCTGGGGATTTGTCGCGCAACTGGCAATAGCGCTACTTACTAAGCTAAAAAGACCGACTGCGATCGCTACTCGTTTCACTTCTTACTCCAATGAACGCTCATTTGGAGAGAGTCTGTTCCGAATATTACGCTGCCACGCCAAGAGCAGCCCTTGTCACATTTACGATCGTTAGATAATTTGTACGATGGGCATTGCCCACCATACCTGTATCGAAAGGCTTACAGCCATTTTGGTGGGCATTGCCCACCCTACTTATCTAACTCAAGATCTAGGACTGCACAATACCTTTTACTTTTGCGTTAGTAAAACTTCCAGATCCGATCGCTAGAATGCTTTGTCGAACAAAGATCCAAACAAAAGTCCTTGTTTTCGCCTCCTCAAAATAGTTAGTTTTTATTGCGATGTATTAAATTTTATGTCAGCATTCTCATTCTTTCAAACCTGGAGAAAACTTTTGGCAAAAACAGCCAAAGGTTTTGGTGGAAGGCTTGCAGAGCCGTATCCAATTTGACTCTCACTGTTGTATATGATGATACTTAAAAGCGCATTTGCCATCTATCTTAAGATGAATGGTACTCAAATCAATCGAAAATCTAAAATCTAAAATCTAAAATCGAATGCCCCTCGATCGACAAGTTGAAGAATTTTTGCGGCTAATCGCACAGATGGAACTGCCGCGCCTTTCTACTCTCGACCCGGTACAGGCAAGGGAACTAGCCGCCAAGCTGCGCGGTAAACCTTTGCGACCCCTAGCCCTGGCCCGCGTCGAAAATCGTACCATCCCCGGCCCAGATGGCGAGATTCCCATCCGCATTTACGTGCCAAATGGCAGGGCACCTTTCCCGGTGGTGGTTTTTTTTCACGGCGGCGGTTGGGTGTTGGGTAATTTGGATGCGATGGATAGTACTTGTCGTTCTCTGGCTAAGGATGTCGGTTGCATAGTAGTCTCGGTAGACTACCGATTGGCACCGGAACACAAGTTTCCGGCGGCGGTGGAAGATGCTTATGCGGCGACGATGTGGGTAGCAAATAATGCTGGTGTTATTAATGCCGATCGCGATCGCATTGCCGTAGTCGGAGATAGCGCCGGCGGCAATTTGGCTGCGGCAGTCGCTTTGATGGCGCGGGATAGAGGTCAGCCAGCACTAACTTATCAAGTCCTGATTTATCCGGTTACTCAGTATGGTTTTGATACAAAGTCTTACCGCGAATATGCGGAAGGATTCGGTTTGAGTAAGGAGGAGATGATTTGGTTCTGGCAGCATTACCTAGCAAATGCCACCGATGGGCAAAATCCCTACGCTTCACCGCTATTAACTAAAGATTTGAGCAATTTACCACCAGCGCTGATTATTACGGCTGAATGCGATATCCTGCGGGATGAAGCGCAAGCTTATGCGGTGCGATTGCAATCTGCTGGTGTGTCGGTACAGCTAAAACAATATGATGGCACGATTCACGGGTTTGTCGGGATGGCACAGGTAATAGATGCGGGGAAAAAAGCGATCGCCGATATAGCAGCGCAATTACGTTTGGTGTTTTGACACTCCGCCGGATGAATCGCGGCGGATTCTCAGTTTTTGTGGCGATCGTAGAATGTTATCTAATCGTAGGGTGGGTTATACACGGGCGATAATTTCAGAACTTTCGATCGAGTAATTTAGTTTCCGTTTTGTAACCCACTATCTCACTCAACTTTAACATTCATTCAGGAACATTTTTACCCATAAATATGAAAAAATCAAAGTGAGAGCGATCGTTCGCTAGATCGAGTTTGATTTGAGCGATCGCAACTAATTAAATGTAGTTTAAAATACAAATTACCGAGCCAAAATTGGGTAACGAATTTTCTCGCGCCAACTCGTTATTATGCTTTTTCTGCATTTCAAAATGTTATATTTGCATTAGCAATACCAAGCAGCTAACTGATTTATTGCAAAATAATCTTAATTACGCTAGCTTCACAAACAGTAGGGGAATCAGAATATATTAAAAAACTGTAAAGCTTCTATATAAAGCTAATTTATTTTTAACAAAAAAAGGTAAAAAAAACGAGTAATATGAGATTACCTGCTAAAAGTTACCCTTTGCAAAAACTGACACGAAGGAGTTTAGACAATGGCACAACTAACTGGTTTGACATTTGGGGGAAAAAATTGGATACCCCAATTTGTGCAAGCAATCAATCAAGCTAAATGTATTGGCTGTGGCAGATGTTTTAAAGTTTGTGGGCGCAATGTGCTGTCGCTCAGAGCGATGAACGAAGAGGGAGAATTTGTGGACAATGAGGAAGATGACGAGATCGAACGCAAGGTGATGACGATCGCCAACCAAGGTAATTGTGTCGGTTGTCAAGCTTGCGCGAGGATTTGTCCCAAAAACTGCTACACTCATGCGGCATATGCGCTCGCTTAAATCGTTTTTGGCTACCAACTTAAATCGGCAGACTTGGTTTATAGAAGACAAGTTTTAAACAATTAGTCATTCCTAGCCAAGCAGATTTTGTGGATAGCTTCTTAACGTGGGGCAAGGTTGGAAATAACCTTGTTTACTTGTCCCCTTGTCCCTTTGTCTACCTACTGGAGATGGAGATGCAAGTAACGGAAGAAAAAGTTTCCTGGTACGACGTTCCAGCCGATATTAAACACTTGTTAGTGTTAGCGGCGGAAAATTGGGAAAATAGCGCTAAATCAGAAGAGTACATGAACCAAGCCTTGGCGAAAACAGGAAATAATACAGATGTCCTGGTAGCAGCATATCGGTATTTTTTCTACAAAAATAATCAGCCAATGGCACTTGTGATGGCAACTAAAGTTGTGGAAAATGTCAAGGAATCAGAAAAATTGCCGGACGATTGGTCAGAGTTAAAGCCAATCTTAGAAACTCGGAAAAACGAAGCGGAAATTCGGCTGTATTTAAACGCCTATGCGGCTTCTGGATTTGTGCTGGCTAAGTTGGGAGAAATAGAGAAGGCTCTAGAGGTAATGTCGAGAGTTAAAGAGATTGACGATCGCAATGAATTTGGAGCTAAGACTATATTTGAAATACTAACTCGTCCGCCAGAAGAGGATTAAAGATTGCCAAAGGCGATCGAGTTAACGCAAACAAAAGTTTTCACCACTCATATCCCCAAAACAATAGCCTTCTTTAGTCAGGATAATAACTGACTTAACTGTGGAGAATTGCTTCAGCGTAGCCTCAACAGAACTTTTGACGCGAGCATCATCTCCTATCCCATCGGATGGGTAAGTTGATGTGCGATCGCTACTTTTAGTTCCGGCACTTCAACTTATTCTGCCGAGTCTATATCTTGACAGCATTACGCAAAGAATCTTTACTATAGTTACTATCAGTCTAGCCGTTTTGAGAGATTGACTGCTCCTGTTACAGATGGGTGTGGTTGCACTTCTGTGCTACAGTATAATACAAAGGATGTTACCAGGGAAGTTATCGCTATCTCAGATAACTTCCCTGGTATGACATCGGACTCAAGTCTGCCTTAGATCGAATCAGAAGAGAATTTTCTTGAGGTGCGATCGAAAACAGACGAATGGCAAAATCGAGCATACAATCAAGAAAGTAGTAAACTAGGCTGAATACAGGAATCCTAATTATGGCCCAGTATCAGAAGATAGAATATCGCATTGGCGCTGACGGCAAGATAGTTGAAACCGTCCTCAATGGCGTTGGCTCCAGCTGCACCGAAAACACTTCAGGAATTGAAAAAGCTCTGGGCAAAGTGGAATCGCAAAAACTGTTTCCAGAATATTATCAAGATGGCGAAGAGCTAATTAACGAACAAACGCAAAACCAAACGGAAATGTAGAGTAGTGGTGATGGTTAACGACCCCAATCTATTCTGGTTTGGTTGCGTTTTGTGGTTGGTTAGCATTTGGCTAATTTTCAGTCTGCTTCGTTCTGATGAAGCTAAATCTGACAAGGAGAACGATACGGCTGCTGAAAAGCGTTTCCAAGCAGAAGCAGCCAACGAAAAAATCGAAGCCTTGCGCCAAGAATGTCTGCGGCTGCGAGAAGAATTGCAGCAGCAATCAACACAGCTAAAAGCTGAGTTCGAGAATGCTACCTTCTCCCAATTGCAAACACTGCTAACCAACTATCCCAGCGTTCGCAAAATGACGGAAGCGAAACCAGATTTACCAGCTAAAAATTTGGTGGCGCTGTTTGCTCCGTTGGATAATGTTTTGGAGAGTTGGGGGTATGAAAGAATTGGTTCTGCTTGGGAACAAGTGCCATTCAATCCCCAACTGCATCAACCGGATACGAATGATATTACGGAAGGAGAGTTGGTTTATATTCGGTTTGTCGGGTATCGAGACGGCTCGCGCATTCTTTCTCCCGCCAAAGTCAGCCGTAATTTACCAATTTCGCCTCCACCTAAATGATTGGAATTTGCAGATTTCAAAGCTTTGGAATCTGCAATCTGAAATCTGAAATTAACCAATTACTGATGAATGATAGCTAATGACAGTTGTTGCCATCGATTTCGGAACAAGCAACACCGTCGTCTGCACTCTAGATCCCGCAACGCAGACGCCACGGACGCTGAAATTTAAAGCCATATCGCGAGGATTTGAAACACCTGGCGGTCAAGTATTTGTAGTCCCAACGCTGGTATACGTCCAAAAGGAAAACCGCCTCGTGTTTGGGGAACAGGTGCGATCGCAACGTCTCGCTTTTAACGAAACAGAGCGACTTTTTCAGGCATTCAAACGCGATTTAGCCGCAGATTTTCAGCCGCCACCCCGTCAAATTGATGGTAACAGTTACTCGGCAGAATCAGTATCGGAACTGTTTATCAAAGAAATTTGGCAACAAATAGAGCCAGAAAAACTGCAACCCAAGAACGTAATTTTTACCGTACCTGTGGGTGCATTTGAACGCTATCTTGACTGGTTTCGCGATATTGGCGAAAAACTGGGCGTTCCGGAAGTGCAAATCGTAGATGAATCTACAGCCGCAGCGCTTGGTTATGCGGTGAAAAGACCGGGTTCTGTGGTTTTAGTAGTAGATTTTGGCGGCGGAACTCTGGATTTAAGCTTAGTTCGCACCCAAGCAGCCAGCGGCGGACAAAAAATATTAAAAGCTGAAGTAATAGCCAAATCCGATGCTTATGTCGGCGGTGTTGATATAGATGTTTGGATTGTCGAACATTATTTGCGGCGAATTGGTTCTTCGCGACAAGAAATAAAAGAAATTGGTTGGCAGAATTTATTGCAAATCGCAGAAAAGCTGAAAATTCAATTATCAACTGCAAGTGAAGCCAAAGATAGTTGGTTCGACGATGAAAACTTTATTGCCCACGAATTGAATTTAAGTCGAGATGAATTAGAAGAAATACTGGAAAATCAACAGTTATTAGAACAACTGCGGCAAGCTTTGGATGAAGTGGTAGCGGTTGCTTACAACAAAGGCGTCAGCAAAACTGATATCGAACTGGTGGCGCTGGTGGGAGGTAGCTGTTTAATTCCGGCAGTGCAGCAATTAGTTATATCTTATTTTGGCAAATCGCGGGTGAAAATAGGCAAGCCATTTGAAGCGATCGCGCACGGTGCGCTGACACTTCCGCAGATAATAGAAGTGGAGGATTATCTGCGACATGGCTATGCAATTCGTCTCTGGGAACCGCAAATGCGAACTTATTCTTATTTTCCTTTGTTTGAAAAGGGAACTAAATATCCCTGCCAACGCGACGAACCGCTGATATTGCAAACAGCATTAGAGGGACAGCGAGAAATTCGTTTGGATATTGGCGAATTGGCAGAAATATCCCACGCAGAAGTAACCTTTGATGCGCTGGGAAGAATGACGAGTGGTAGCGTGCATCAAGAGTCAGAATTTCGTTCTTTGGAAAGCCATCACGAACAAGTTTGCGTAGCGCATCTCGACCCACCGGGACAACTAGGCATAGATAGGATCGAAGTAAATTTTGAAGTGAATGAAGGGCGGGTTTTGTTGGCAACAGTGAAAGATTTGTTGACGAGACGAGTGTTGGTGGAGAGAAGTGCGATCGCGAAACTTCAGTAATTAAAATATCGATCGTGGGAGAGTTGCTTGCAGATTGAATAGCGATCGCACTTCCTCAACTTGAGATTAAATTCCTGATATCTTCGTAATTAGTCACTTTTTCGCTTTTCTTTAATAGCGCAGTCATGGCAAGGGTGGGAATAGGCGGACTAAAATAGTAACCTTGAATTTCATGGCAACCTTGTGCTTTCACATATTCGCACTGTTCTTGTGTTTCTACGCCTTCAGCGGTGATATTTAAGTCTAGGCTTTTTGCCAAAGTGATAATTGCGTTGGTAACTGCTCCATCATGGGAGTTAGAAACAACGTCGCGCACAAAAGAGCGATCGATCTTCAGAGTATGGATGGGAAAACGTCTCAAATAATTTAAAGATGAATATCCGGTGCCAAAATCATCCAGTGCTAACTTCACACCTAACTCGCGCAATTCTTCCAGTACCCTAATTGACTGTTCGAGATTCTCCATCATCAAACTTTCCGTAACTTCAAGTTCTAAATAAGCGGGATTGAGTTGTGTCTCATTGAGGATAGAAGCGATGCGTTCAACTAAATTCAGTTGTGCCAATTGGCGAGCTGACAAATTAACCGCTACCCGCAACGATTGGGATAACGATTCTTGCCAGAGTCGGTTTTGAGTGCAAGCGGTGCGTATCACCCATTCCCCAATGGGAACGATCGAACCATTAGCCTCTGCAATCGGGATGAATTTGGCTGGCGAGACGAGTCCAAGTTCGGGGTTTTGCCAACGCAATAAAGCTTCGACACTCACAATTTTACCCGTAGTTGTATCAACTCTAGGCTGATAGTAAAGTACCAGTTCGTTTCGCTGTAAAGCATAACGCAATTTACTTTCCAAAGCTAACCGTTCCTGCAATTGGGAATTCATGTTAGCTGAGTAAAACTGATAGTTATTTGGCATCTGGCGATAGGCTTCATCGACTGCTGTATTGGCACTTTGCAAAAGTCGATCGACTGTATTGCCATCAAAGGGATAGATAGCAATGCCAATGCTAACTACAGCATTGACGCGATCGCCAAATAAATTGATGGGTGAAGCGAGGCGATCGAGGAGCGATCGACAAAACTCTACCGCATCCTCCGATGCAGTTAATTCGGTAAGCGCGATCGCAAATTCATCGCTGCCAATCCGACAAAGGATATCGTGAGTGGATATAGTAACACTTAGCCTTTGGGCAATTACTCTGAGTAGTCGATCGGCTGCATCGCTTCCCAAACCATTATTAATTTCTCGAAAATTATTCAACTTCAAAGCCATCACCGCTAACAGCCGATTTCTTTCCTGATTTCGCAACAAAGCTTGCTGGAGACGATCGCCAAACAAAACTCGATTGGCAAGACTTGTTACAGCATCGTAGTTAGTTAAATGTTCGATAACTTCATCTAATTTTTTGATTGTTTGGACTGTATCTGCCATCAAAATACCAGCTTCATCAGTATATTTGGTTGGCAGATCGGGTAGCTTTTTTTGATTGATGTACGCTCTTTGGGCTAAATAGGTGAGAATTATCGGTGCTAGCAGTTTGTGCAAAACATATAACGTCACGACTGTGCCGATTAAAGTCGCAGCTAGTGCAATTACCAGCACCCGCAGACTTGCCGCCAAGGAAAATGAGTTGCTCGCTAAAAAATAACCCAAAAGAGCTAAAAGCGGTACGTGCGTTCCCAAAAACGCCACGCACATGATTTTGCCCTCGTAGCTTTTTGGACGGGGAAATTTCGAGATAAATACGTAAAGCGACAACTCTCGATCGGTTTTTTTCATGAAAAATACCAGATAAAATGATTTTGCAGTTTCCTCAAGCCGAATAATCTCGCTCAGGCAACTTATTCCATAAATTTGCCTGTATTTATCTTGATTACCCCGAAAACTGTGCAAATCTATCCCAAAGATAGATCTCATTTTGCTCTGGCTTAAGTAGTAGAGCGATTACTTTTTACTTAACTTTTAGTTTAGCAACAAAATGTGAAAAACTGCTGAACGCAGAAAAATCGGCAATCTTGTCTTTTAGCCTCAAAACGGATCGGTTCCCTTGTTTCATACTACTTTAGTAGTAGTTGTGCAGAAGTTGAGGTGCAATGGCAGAGAATCCCCATCTACCCAGAGAATACGATGCCGTACTTGGCGCTCAAGTAGTAAGCGCACCAGATGCTGCTGTTTTAGGAGGCTTAGCAGCTGTGAAGAGACGCTTGGTCAGCCCCATTATTCAGCAACGAATTCTTGCGTTATCGGATACATTGAAGTACGGAAAAGCTGGTTTAGAGTTAGCGATCGAATTTCTCAAAGACGAATCGGAGGAAATTCGGCAAGCTGCTTGCGGAGTCCTCTTAGAAAATCCACAATTACCGGGAGTTCTCAAAGCAATATGGACATATAGGCCGACATCTTTAAAAATACTCGATCGACATTCAGGTTACGTGACTGCTATTGCTTTTAGCCAAGATGGCAAGCACTTGTTTAGTGGCGGCGAACTGGGTAAAATTATAGTTTGGGATTTGCAGCAAGGAGAAGTAATTCGCACCCTCAAAAGACATTGCACTTGGGTTTGTTCCCTCATTGCCAGCTTAGATAAAAAAACTCTCGTCAGCGGTAGCTGCGACCATACAATCTCAGTTTGGGATTGGCAAACTGGCGCAGAAGTTCGCAGTTTAATTGAATATCCGCAGTCAATCCCAGAAATTGCCACTCATACCAATCATCCAGCCAGGATTATTTCAGTTGCCATCAGTCGAGATGGGCAAACATTAGTCAGCGGCACTCAGGGCAAAACAATTACTATCTGGAATTTAAAAAACGGACGAAAAATTCATAATTTTACTGTTCAGGGGCATCACAATCATATTACGAGAATTGCTCTGACTCCAGATGGACAAACTCTGGCGACTGGCGGAGGTTTTCACGATCGCACAATTAAAATTTGGCATTTGCAAACCGGAGAAAAAATCCGCACTTTGCAACCCCATCCAGGTGGGGAAGTGACTGCCCTTGCTTTTACTCCCGACGGAAAAACTTTGGTGAGTGGCAGTAACGATAAAACAGTCAAAGTATGGAATTGGCAGACAGGAGAGGAAATACATTCTCTGGTCGGACATCAAAATTGGGTGACATCTCTTGCCCTCAGTTTTGATGGCAAAATAATCGTCAGTGGCAGTTGGGATGGCACCGTTAAATTATGGGATTTAGAGACAGGCGAAGAAATCTGCACGCTGGGCAACTATTCAGGTCGTTATGCCAATGTAATTGCATCGGTGAATATCAGTCCGGATGGAAAGACTGTTGTGAGTGGGGATAGAAACGGGATAATTAAGTTGTGGAGCGTTTGAACTTTTGCATAGAGATTCCAAAAGAACGGGAATAACTTATGGCGAATCGCAAAATCTTGATTATCGATGACAGCGGAGTCGTTCGTAGAAATACCAAAGCAATGTTACCTGTGGGTAAATTTGAAATCTTGGAAGCTAAAGATGGTCTGGAGGCAATCAATCTCATCCACCAAGAAGGGCCAAACTTGATTTTACTGGATTGGATATTGCCTAGAGTGAGCGGTTGGGAAGTGTTTCAGCATATCCAAGCCGATCCGGAATTACAGAAAATTCCCTTAGTGGTGATGTCAGGACGTATAGATGAAGTAAGAGCAAAAATTCCCGAACCGTTTGCGTATTTTGAATTTTTACAGAAAATTTTTGACCGAAACCAACTGATTTCTGCAATTAAATTGGCGATTGCTAAAGCCAGATTGCGTAATCAATCGGCTCCTCAACCTACTAATAACAACATCCCGCAACCGCAAGAATATGATGCTGTGCTTGGCGGTCAAAATCCACCGCCTGTGAATGCGGTTGTATTGGGAGGAATGGCAGGTGTGAAGTCGCGATTGACAAGTGCGATCGTCTCTCAGAGAATTGCGGCATTAAAAGAAGCGCTGAATTATGGAGAAGCCGGGATAAGTTTGATGATTCAATCTTTAAAAGATGCTAACGGACAAGTACGAGCAACTGCTTATTTGCTACTGCAAAAAAGGACAGAAATTAAAGTTCGACAAGCACTGCGGGAGTACATACCCCCCGATCTGGTGGCGTGGTGGCGCTTGGATGAAACTGAAGGTAATACTGTTAGCGATCGCATCGGCACAAATCACGGCATAATCAATGGTTGCACTCCCGCACCCATAACTAATACCATCAAGCCCAGTTTGCTTAGTTCTCTGTGCTTTGATGGTGTGAATGACTATGTACAAATTAGCGACGCTCCTGCCCTCAACTTTGGAACGGGCGACCTTTCCATCTGTTTTTGGGTTAACACCAGTAACCCGCATGGAAATATCGATGTCATTATTGATAAAAGAGTTGAAAGTTCGGGTGCTGTGCAGGGCTATACTGTTTGCAATTATCGCGGCAGTTTATGTTGTCAACTAGCTGATGGGATAGGCACTGGATGGACGAATTACCTCGCCTATATATCAATTACTAATAGCAAGTGGCATCATGTGGCGATTACGATCGACCGAGACCAAACTGATGGGGGAAGGTGGTATCTTGATGGGGTAGAGGTCGGCAATCGATTTAACCCAACAGACAGACAAGGTTCTCTCAACAACGCGAAACCGTTGCGAATTGGCAGACGTTCCGATCATCCCAGTTGGCCCGGATTCTTCAAGGGTAACATTGCAGATATCAGACTTTTCAATCGTGTGCTGGAGGCGATCGAAATTCAAGCGATATATGAGGCATAATACAAAGAGTACTACAAGCCTACCAGTGCAATGGCACAGAATCAGCCCAGAGCTTACGATGTCGTCTTAGGCAATCAAACGCCCACGCCTGTGGGTGCTGCCGTTTTGGGAGGAATCGCCGGCGTCAAGCGGCGCTTCGCCAGCGCAGATGTCGTCCAACGATTGGCAGCTCTGCAAGAGACAACCAAGTACGGACAAGCAGGTTTAGAACTGCTATTTTCCGCCTTAATGGATAAATCGTGGCAAGTGCGGCAAACTGCTTACTTGCTAGTTCAAGATTGCGAAAAAGAAACTTTGCAACGAGTTTTACAAGAACACAATCCGTATCAATTGTTTGGGTGTTTGTACAAATATTACACACCCAATTCTACCACTTATGCCCTGACCGTTTCTCCTGACGGACAAAATATTGTCAGTGGCGGCAAGGACAAAATTATTACCGTGCGATCGCTCTACACGGGCAGGATCGTTCGCACCCTCAGCGGACATACAGATGGAATCAAATCTATTGCCATCAGTTCTTCCGGACAAACTCTGATTAGTTGCTGTTGGGATAACACCGTCAAGGTTTGGCAATTACAAAATGCGGCAAATAATGGTGGAACTGTGCCACAAAGCAAAAGCTTGGACAAGGCATTACTTTATACTTTATTTCCCCATACTGAGGCAGTTAATTGCGTTGCCATTACACCCAACGGAAAAACTCTCGCCACTGCCAGCGAAGATCGTACAATTAAATTGTGGGATTTACCCACGCAACGGTTAATTTCCACTTTTGCAGGACATACAGGCGCAGTCAAATCTGTTGCCATTAGTCACGATGGCAAGATTTTAGCCAGCGGCAGTGCTGACTCTACTATCAAATTGTGGAACTTAGAAACTGGAGAATTATTGCATACCCTCATCGGACATTCCGATGGGGTTAAATGCGTGGCGATCGGTCCCGATAGTAAAATTCTGATTAGCGGTTCTCTGGATAAAACAATTAAACTGTGGAACTTGCAAACGGGGAGATTTTTACGCACTCTCATCGGACATTGGGATGAGGTGAATCATCTTGCGATCGCACGCGATGGCTACACCTTTGCCAGTTGCAGTCGCGATGGAACAATTAGATTGTGGCATCTGCGAACGGGGACGCAATTGCATATGTTAGAAGGTTATCTAAATGAGGTTGTTGCTGTTGCCATTACCCCCGATGGAGGTAAGATTGTTAGTAGCAGTAAGGATGAGAAAATTAGAGTTTGGGGAGTGCGTTAGCAATTTGAATAGGACTTACGCAAAGAAACCCGGTTTCTCTGAAAAATCGTCGCTAGAAAGCTACAAATCTCCCCAGAAACCCGGTTTCTCTGAAAAATCGTCGCGATCGACCCGAAATAGCTAACAAAACTATTGCCGCCATTGCATAAACTTGATGTAATCCCCCTCAAACTGCTCTCCTTTCAGCATCCGATTCCAATAAATCCAAGGCAAACCAGTAGTTTTCATCATCCACATAATCCAGCGTTCTTTCACGGGATTGAGGGGAAAACTAGAAACCACTGTGCCGTTATAACCATCAAACTCAGCCATGATTGTCTTGCCATACCCAGTGATTAAAGGACAGCAAGTGTAGCCGTCATACTTATGTAATAATGGTTGGGAAGCTATAAATGCCAACAAATTTTCGGCTACAATTGCTGCTTGTTTGCGTGCTGCTGCTGCTGTCTTGGAAGTTGGCAGGGAAGAAGCATCTCCTAAACTAAATATATTGGGATATCGATTGTGCTGTAGGGTGTATTTATCCACATCTACCCAACCATAGGCGCTACCAGAAACTGCCAAAGGACTTTGTTTAATAAAGTCCGGTGCGCTTTGCGGCGGTGCGACGTGAATCATGTCGTACTTGTGGGTAAATTCATCGACAACTGCACCGCTATCATCGAAAACATCAAATACTGCTTCTTTGGTTTCCCCTTTAATTTCTTTCAAGTTGTGCCGGAATTTAACATCAATCCCCCGTTCGGCAACAACTTTATCTAATATGGCTGAATATTCCGGTACGGCAAACATTTTAGTTGCTGGTGTGAGAAACATGACGTTAGTGCGATCGCGAACTCCCAGTTTGCGAAAGGTGTCATCTGCCATATACATAACTTTTTGCGGCGCACCACCACATTTAACTGGTGTGTTGGGAAAGGTAAATAAAGCATTTCCACCAGGGAAATTTTTGATTAGTTCCCAGGTATAAGGTGCGTAATTAGGTGCATAATTACTGGTAACGCCATTTTTGCCGATCGCATCTTTCAATCCTTTAATTAAATGCCAGTCCAACTGAATGCCGGGACAGACAATTAAGTAATCGTACTCAACCAGGATACCTTCTTTGGTCGCGACAGCATTGCGATCGGGGTCTAATTTAACCACTCGGTCTGCAATCCAAGTCGCTTGTCGAGGTATAAAATCTTTTTTATCCCTGACTGTATCCTCAATTTGGAATACTCCTCCACCTGTCATCGTCCAACCGGGTTGGTAATACTGCTTGTGCGATGGTTCGATAATGGCAATATCTAGGGATTTATTTTTTTTCAATAACATAGAGGCGGTCGTCAGTCCGGCAGACCCGCCGCCGATAAAAACGATTTGGTGGTGCAGTGTCTTGGTAATGGTGGGAGTTGCGGACGCGGGAGTCTGGGATTGCTGGGAAGTTGACGCGATCATAAGTAGTCTTTTTTTTTGAAGAACAGGTGGATTTTTAGCCAATCAGGTTCTGGCAGGTTCGGTAAATCTACTTACCTCTGCTGCCAACTTTTTTGTCGCTATTGTCAAATTGTAAAATTTAAATTACTATATGGCAATATAAGCAATCAACAAATATGCACGACTCGCGTGGCATATTTGAAAGGGAAGGAGGCTTAGCCTTCTTTGCAGTTCCCAGGATCGGCCTGGAAACCAGATTGCGCCAAACATTCCATCAAGCAGGTAAAAAATTTTACTAGGAGCCAGAAAAATGCTATTCCGCCAACTGTACGACAACGAAACCAGCACTTATACCTATTTAATTGCTGACGAAAACACCAAAGAAGCAGTTTTAGTCGATCCGGTGATCGAACAAGTCGATCGAGACTTAAAGTTAATCCAAGAATTAGGGCTAACTTTGCGCTATTGTTTGGAAACGCACATTCACGCCGACCACATTACGGGAACGGGTAAGTTGCGGGAAATTACAGGTTGTGATGG
This sequence comes from Aerosakkonema funiforme FACHB-1375, assembly GCF_014696265.1. Classification (GTDB taxonomy): domain Bacteria; phylum Cyanobacteriota; class Cyanobacteriia; order Cyanobacteriales; family Aerosakkonemataceae; genus Aerosakkonema; species Aerosakkonema funiforme_A. The sequence goes on from NZ_JACJPW010000004.1 coordinate 50,516, forward strand.
CATAGTGCCAGAAAATGCCCAAGCTGCTTGTGCTAACCGCTTTATTAAAGATGGGGAAGTATTAAAACTAGGGGATATTGAAATTAAGACGATCGCAACTTTAGGACATACTGACAGCCATAACTCTTACCTCGTCAATCAAAACATATTGCTAACGGGAGATTCTCTCTTTATTCGCGGTTGCGGACGAACTGATTTCCAAAGCGGCAATCCCGGTTTGATGTACGATCGCGTTACGCAAAAATTATTTACTCTGCCAGATGAAACCTTAGTTTATCCCGGTCACGATTACAGAGGACATACAGTTTCTACAATTGGTGAAGAAAAGCAATACAACCCCCGGTTTGTAGGCAAAGATCGGGCGAGTTTTATCGAACAAATGAATAACCTGAATTTGCCCAATCCCAAGAAAATTGCCGAAGCAGTACCAGCTAACCAAAAATGTGGAAATGTGGCTGTAATGGCAAAAGCTTGAGGATTTAGATCGTGGCAAATTTTAACTGGGTTTATGCTTTAATCGGGGGGATTTCCATCGGGTTAAGTGCCACCCTATTACTAGCATTCAACGGTCGCATTGCTGGAATTAGTGGAATTGTCAATGGTGCGATCGCCTTTTCCAAGCAAGAATTCTGGCGGTGGTTGTTTATCCTGGGGATGTTGCTAGGTGGCATTTTATACGAAAATGTACTAGCACCTCAACCAACTCCCACCGCTGCATTTAGTCCTTGGGCAATGATTATCGGCGGTTTTCTGGTAGGTTTTGGCACTCGCATGGGTAGCGGTTGTACTAGCGGTCACGGAGTATGCGGTTTAGGTCGATTGTCAATGCGATCGCTAGTCGCAGTTCTCACATTTATGATTACCGCTATCCTGACAGTTTTTGTTGTCCGTCACGTATTGCGGTTGAGTATATGAAAGAGAAGCTAATCGCGTTATTGTCAGGTGTGCTATTCGGTCTGGGATTGGGACTTTCTCAGATGATCGATCGCGATCGCGTACTCGGCTTTTTGGATGTCGCTGGTAATTGGGATGCCACATTATTATTTGTGTTGGGTGGCGCAGTCACGGTGACGGTAATTGCCTTCCGATTTGTCCTGCGTCTTCCTCACCCAATTTTGGCAGACAAATTTAATTTACCCACTAATAAACATATCGACAAACCTTTAGTAATTGGCGCTGCTATTTTCGGGATTGGGTGGGGAATAGCGGGTTACTGTCCTGGGCCAGGAATCGTTGCTTTAGTGTTACGGAATGGGAATCCAATTTTGTTTATGGTGGCGTTCGTTGCTGGTTCGATCGCGTACAAATTGTATGCGACTAATTCTAGATTTTAGATTCTTTTAGCTCATCCAGATTCTTTTGTAGTTTAGATAAATTTCCCAGCTAAATTTCACAGGTATTACTAACACCTGTGGGGGAATACTGTTGGCAAAAATTGCAGCCAATCGAAGAGATTATCAAGGAAAAAACAATGCTTATTTGGACGATCGGACATTTGTTAGCTGTCTGTATTGGTATTAGTTTGGGATTGTTGGGCGGAGGTGGATCTGTATTGGCTTTGCCAATACTGGTCTATGTGATGGGAATAGCACCCAAGTCTGCGATCGCGATGACTTTAGTCATTGTTGGCTCCGTTAGTTTGCTCGGAGTTATTCCCCATTGGCGACGAGGAAATATTAATTTGAAAAAAGCTTACATTTTCGGTTCTGCTACTATGTTAGGAGCATTTATCGGAGCCAAAATAGCCGTACTACCTATCGTTACAGAAACCTTTCAAATGGCCTTATTTGCCATGATGATGCTACTCATGGCTGTGTTTATGATCTTGCGAAATTCTCAATCTAAAAACCAACCTCAAAAAGAAAAACCAAAACCAATTCCTTCTCCTCAAACAGTGCATAAATATAGTTGGTTGTGGTTAACAGTTGAAGGAGTAGGCGTAGGCATTTTAACTGGTTTAATAGGCGTCGGCGGAGGATTTGCCATTGTGCCGGCTTTAGTGCTATTGGGAAATACCCCCATGAAAGAGGCAATTGGCACATCCCTGCTAATTATTGCTCTCAATGCTGTGGCTGGATTAATAGGTTATTTGGGTCATGTTTCTTTTGATACTTTCCTGACTGTATCATTTACATTAGCTGCTAGTTTGGGAACTTTATTGGGCGCTTATTTAGCTCAATTTGTCTCCGCACAACAACTTCAGAAAAGCTTTGGTTATTTTCTTTTAGCTGTGGCTGCGTTTGTTTTATTTCAAAATCAATCAGGATTTCATAAATCTGAAAGAACTTCTTCTAAAGCAATCCAACATACTTCAACTACAATTAAACAACCTATTACCTGTAGTACCCGTAGGTTGGGTTGAAGCATGAAACCCAACAAAATTAGGGGCTAAAGCCCAACTACGTACCTGAACCAATCTTAAAAAATTTGTTAAAATCTGCCAAATTAAACCGCTTTGTGCCATATTAGAGCGGGGACAGGACAAAATTGCTAAAACTCTTCCTGAAACCCAACGCCCTAAAAATATGGATGACGATCGCATTCAAGCTTATCTCAATCTGATTCAACAACTGCTGCATTGTCCTAGCGGTGAAGAACCACAGATTTTACAGGCAAATTCGGAATTGCTGGATTTGAAGTTTCTGGAAGTTTGCGAGGTAGTAGCAGCACAGTTTGCCGAGTCAGGAGACGAGAATACGGCTGATTTTCTACGAAGTCTGATCGGTCATCTAGAGGAATTTTTGGTGGGGGATGAAGAGGAAGAAGGGGAGGATTTAGAAGATGAAAGGATGCTGGAGTATGGGGATTTTATTCTAGAATTATTGCAAGCAATAGAACAGAATAACGATGGAGAAGTTATTTACCCCATATTAGCAGAACGGCAACATCTCCTGGACGATCGCTTTCCGGAAATTTTACAGCGAGTGACTGGAAATTTGCTCATTCAACATCCGAACTCAGTGCAGCGAGTTCTCTACTATGTAGAATCTTTAAGTTTTCATATCCTTGATTTGCCTTTGGGGGATAGAGCAAATAATATTGAAATTGCGATCGCAGGTTATCAAATCGTTTTAAGTCATCGTCCACCGGGCAGCGAAAAATGGGCGCGAACGCAACATCATATAGCCCATGCCTATCGTCACAGAATCGCAGGCGAAAAAGCCGATAACCTAGAAAAAGCGATCGCTATACACACCTCTGCCTTCCAAATTGACATCCGCGAGGGATTTCCCGAAGATTGGGCGAACGCGCAACATCATCTGGCAATTGCCTATTTATTCAGGATCGAGGGCGAAAAAGCTGATAATCTGGAGAAAGCGATCGCCGCACACACTACTAGCCTCGAAGTATACACCCGCGAGGATTTTCCCGATTATTGGGCAATGGTGCAACATAATTTGGCAGTGATTTACTCCGATCGAATTAAGGGAGAAAAAGCTGATAATCTCGAAAAAGCGATCGCATTTGCCACCAACGCCCTCGAAGTATACACCCCGGTAGCATTTCCCGTATATTGGGCGGGGATGCAAAATAGTTTGGGCAGTTTCTACAGTGCCAGAATTGGGGGAGAGAAAGCTGATAATCTGGAGAAAGCGATCGACGCACACACCGCCGCCCTCGAAGTATACACCCGCCAAGCATTTCCCGAACAGTGGGCAACCACGCAAAATTACCTCGCCAAAGCTTATCGTGACAGAATCAGAGGCGAGAAAGCTGATAACTTAGAGAAAGCGATCGCATTGGAAACTGCCGCCCTCGAAGTTACTACCCATGAAACTTTTCCTCAAGATTGAGCGATCGCCCACAAGCGGTATAGTTGACTTATCAACCCATAATCGCTGTTTTTATTATAATTAATGAAAACCGATAGTCTATTTTACAACATCTTCCGACAATTTCCCTTTATTTTCTTTGCCCTCCTGGGCATACCAGCCGAGACTACCAACCAATACGAATTTACCTCCCAAGAGGTGAAACAATTATCCTTTCGGTTAGATGGTTTATTCCTACCAATTAACCCCAATTCTCAACTACCATTCTATATTGTGGAGGTGCAATTTCAACCAGATCCAAATTTGTACTATCGTCTATTTGCCGAACTATTTATCTATCTCAGACAATACCAACCGCCGCATCCTTGGCAGTTAGTAGTAATCTACCCAAACCGCCAAACTGAAAGAGAAAATAATATCCACTTTCAGGAAATGTTGGCACTGCCTAATCTCACCCGTATTTACATCGATGAACTGAGTACGACAGAAACAGCATCTCTGCCGATAAAATTACTGAAACTAATTGTTGAACCGGAAAATACAGCGCCAGATTTGGCTAGAGAATTAGCTGCACAAGTGCGGACGGAAATACCTAATGTTACAGTCAGAGATAGTTTGATCGAATTACTTGAAACGATCGTTGTTTACAAGTTACCTCAAAAATCGAGAGAGGAGATAGCCGCTATGTTTAATCTAAGTGACTTAAAGAAAACCAGAGTTTATCAAGAAATTCAGGCTGAAGTACAAGCGGAAGCACAAGCTGAAATAGCCAAAATACAAGCTGAAGCGCAAGAAGCTAAACAGCGAGAAAAAGCTACAATTCTCAGACTGGTTAGCCTGGGATTAAGTACAGAACAAATTGCTACAGCCATAGACTTACCTCTGGCTGAAGTTGAAGCGACTATCGCCGAAGCCGAACAAAATTGATCGGGCAATAACTTGTAGGTTGGGTTGAGGAACGAAACCCAACTTACACTTTAATGATATAAGTTTGTAGGGTGCGTCAGAGGCGAAAATTTTTCGTGAGAAACCATAATTTTAATGTCTGACGCACCCTACTTAATAAACTGTTCTAAATAATTAGGGCTAGCAGCCCCTATTACAAAATATTACAAAGTTTTCGCAGAAAAATTTGATGTATTATCATAAGTAAATAAAGGAAGAAAACTAATTAGGAATCAAGAAGAAGTATTACAAATACTGAGACTACATCAAGATGAATAAAAAAATTAGGAATAAAATTTGAATAATGCTGTTTCTATTAATATAAGGAGAGTTGATGAATGATTCAGACCTTTAAAAATAAAGCTCTTGAAAAACTGTTTCAAGAGAATATTAATAAAGGAGTACCTCCTAATTTAGAAAAGAAAATAAGAATTAGATTAGAGGTCATAGATGCAGCTTTACTGTTAGAAGATATTAGATTACCGGGTTATGATTTACATGAACTCAAAGGCGATCGCCAAGGAACTTGGTCAATTAAAGTATCAGGAAATTGGCGAATTACGTTTAGGTTTGACGAGGGTGAGGTTTATGATGTCAACCTCGAAGATTATCATTAAAATAGTAAAATAAGTAATTCATTAGGAAAAGTAAAGTATGATACAAAAAAGAGAAAATCCGCTCCAAGATAGACCAGCAAAACCAGTACATCCTGGGGAAGTTATTGCCGATATTTTAGAAGATTTAGCAATTACTCCGACACAATTTGCCGAAATTTTAGGAGTGTCCAATCAAGTTGTTAATGACCTTATTCAAGGTGAACAACCTATTACTGTTGATTTAGCTATTAGAATTGGTAAAGCTTTTGGTAATGGTCATAGACTTTGGTTAAATCTTCAGCAAAAAGTTGATGTTTGGAATGCTTGGCGCATTCATCAACAAGAATACGATCGCGTGTTAAATTTAATTTGATTTAAAATAGTTTGTAGGGTGCGTCAGAGGCGAAAACTTTTCGTGAGAAACCATAATTTTAATGTCTGACGCACCCTACTTAATACTGAGAATGGATGTACTCTGCTAACACCTGATTAATCAATTCTTGAACCCCTTCTTCACCCGCTTTTGTCTCGAAGTATTCCACGATGAAGGCATCTAGCAACAAACTTATTTGTCGCCGATCTCGTTCAATATTTGGGCGATCGTTTTTTGTTATCGCTTGTTCTGTTCCGTCTTCCAAAACGCGAATCAAAGATCCCTTAAATCCCCGATGTCTACCAGGTTTGGCATTGCTGAAGTCATATTCCTCCAACATATCTTCTGCTTCGCTTTCATCCCGTTCAAGTTTGTGATTCATAGATTCGTTGTTCATTTTTTGTCGCTAATCTAGAACTAATAATCCGTATTCTATCGACTCGTTCAATGTAAGTGACAACCAACAAGCGCCCATTGCTTGATATGCCTACAATCTTAAACCGATCTTCCTGGTCAGAGTGAGCTTCATCGTAATCTTCAAGATAGAGGGGATCGTAGAAAACAGTTGCCGCCTCATCAAAGGAAACCCCATGCTTTTGGATATTAATTTGTGCTTTTTGGTCGTCCCATTCAAACCGTAATGAATCCATGCTATATCTGTAACATAGACAAACATTTTCTACCATAAACCCGAAAGACGCGAAAATACCAGACTCTCCCGTGCCTGCACGAGATCGGTTAAAATGGATTGCGGATGGGTTTTTGTCCGATCGGCTACTGGCATCACCTTATGAATGAGGAACGCATTCAAGCTTACGTGAATCTGATTCAAGAACTGCTAAATTGTCCAAGCGGGGAAGAACCAGAGATTTTACAGGCAAACTCGGATTTGTTGGATTTGGGTTTTCTGCAAGTTTGCGAGGGAGTAGCGGGACAGTTGGCAGAGGCGGGAAATGAGAATGCAGTTGATTTTTTGCGAAATCTTGCCAGTCAGTTAGGGGAATGGTTGGGAATGCAGTCAGCGGGGAATGGCGATATTTCAGAAGATGAAAATATCGAAAATTATCGAAACTTTATCCTAGATTTATTGCAAGCAGAAGAAGAAAGCAATAGCGATGTGGCGGTAATTTACCCGATGTTAGGGGAACGGCAACATCTCCTCAATGGGCGATTTGCGGAGATTTTACAGCAAGTGGCTGAAAATTTAATTGCCGAACATCCAGAAACAATTGAGTCAATTCTCGGCGTTATCGAAAATTTGAGTATTGATATTAGTGACTTTCCTTTGGGAAACAGAAGGAATAATATTGAAATTGCAATTATAGGTTATCAAATAGTTTTAAGTCATCGGGAAACGGGTAGCGAAAAATGGGCGGGAACGCAAAATAATCTGGGAATCGCCTACAGAAATAGAATCAAAGGGGAAAAAGCAGATAACCTAGAATTAGCGATCGCATCCTACACCGCCGCATTGGAAGTTCGCACTCGCCAAGCTTTTCCCCAAAATTGGGCAACGACGCAAAATAATCTGGGAACTGCCTACTCAGATAGAATCAAAGGCGAAAAAGCAGATAACCTAGAATTAGCGATCGCATCCTACACCGCCGCATTGGAAGTTTACACTCGCGAAGCTTTTCCCCAAGATTGGGCAATGACGCAAAATAATCTGGGAAATGCCTACTCAGATAGAATCAAAGGCGAAAAAGCAGATAACCTAGAGTTAGCGATCGCATCCTACACCGCCGCATTGGAAGTTTACACTCGCCAAGCTTTTCCCCAAAATTGGGCAATGACGCAAAATAATCTGGGTGCTGCCTACTTTGATAGAATCAAAGGGGAAAAAGCAGATAACCTAGAATTAGCGATCGCATCCTACACCGCCGCCTTGGAAGTTTACACTCGCCAAGCTTTTCCCCAAAATTGGGCAACGACGCAAAATAATCTGGGGTTTACCTATTCTGATAGAATCAAAGGGGAAAAAGCAGATAATATTAAGCAAGCCATTAAATGTTATCGAGAAGCTTTAGAAATTCTCACGCCTACTGCTTTTCCCCTTGACTGTCTGCAAACAGGACAAAATCTCGGCAACCTCGCTTTTGAACTCCAAGACTGGGAAAACGCCATTCACGGGTATGGAAACGCCATATCTGCCGTCGAACAAAGTCGGGAGTGGGCGACATCCCAACGCAGCAAGCGAGAAATCCTCGAAAACGCCCTGTATATATACGAAAAAATGGTGCAAAGCTGCATCAATGCCCAACGCTACGATACCGCCCTCCTCACCATCGAACGCAGCAAATCTCGCACCCTGACAGAACTCCTCGACAGCGCCAACTTAGAACCGCGAAACGCCACCGACGACCAAAAACAACGATTTCGCCAACTTCGCCGCCAAATCAACCAACTGCAACAAGAATTCGACCGCAACGAAACCCCAGCAGAAACCAAAACAGACAGCGACAGCAAAACCCAGCAACGAAGTATTTCCGTCGCCGCCACTTCCCCATCCCCAACATCTCCCCAACAAACCCAACTGAAAACCCTGCAACAGCAACTCAATCAACTGCTGATAGAAATCAACGACCCCACTTTCACCGACACCCAAAAAGTCACCCCCCAACTACCCGACTTTACCCAACTTCTCGACCACAAAACCGCCCTCATCGAGTGGTATCTTCCCCCTTATGCTGAATCTGGGTTTTATACATTTATAGTCACAATCTCAAATCAACCCAAAGCAACACCCGAAATCCAATATCTCGACTTTTCCCCCCAACAACGCCAACAACTCGACAGCGACATCGACACCTACCTCAGCGACTACCGCCAAACAACCTGGGGCGATACTCTCAGCAGTCGCCTCACCACCCTCGCCGCCTCACTTCACCTCAACGAAGTCCTCGCCAAAATCCCCGACAGAATCGAAAAACTGATTCTAATTCCCCACTGCGACTTACATCTGTTACCACTTCACGCATTAAAAGGTAAAAGAAAAGCAGAAACAGGATATCTCATCGATTTATTTCCCCAAGGAATACAATACGCCCCCAGTTGTCAAATTTTAGAACGCCTCCACCAACGCCAACGCCAATCACCGCCCAAAACATCCCTATTCGCCATCCAAAATCCCACCGAAGATTTGGATTACACCGAAATCGAAGTCGAAACAATTTCCCGCCAGTTCAATCCAGACATTCACATCCTCAAACGCGAGAAAGCAACCAAAAAAGCGTTTAACTCACCAGAAAACTTAGCCCAATTAAGTGCAGCTTACTACGCCCATTTCTCCTGTCATGGCAGTTTCGATGCCCAAAATCCTCTCGAATCCGCCTTATTTTTCGCCAGCGAAATCGCCATCCCAAACTTATCTGAAATTTCCGAAACTCCAGAAAACAAACACAGATATATCACCCTCCGCAACGGTCGCCGCTTGGATAAACTCACCCAAGGATTAACCCTCAAAGAAATCTTCGCTAATCTCAGCTTACCAGTTTGTCGCCTCGTCACCCTTTCCGCCTGCGAAACCGGATTAGTCGAACGAGTTTCCACCGACGAATATATCGGTTTACCCAGCGGGTTTTTCTATGTAGGCGCGATAAACGTCGTCAGCAGCTTATGGTGTGTCAGCGATTTCGCCACCGCTTTTTTAATGATTCGCTTCTATCAAGAATTAGAAAAAATCTCCCATATCGCCATCGCCTTGCAAACCGCCCAAAAGTGGTTCAAAAGCGTTAACCGCCCAAACTTCCTAACCTGGTCGCAAAATGAAGTTAAAATGGATGAAAATCAACTTACGATCCTAGAAATGATCCTGCTTACCGAATTTCCCAACTACCAACCCTTCGCCGAACCGCAATATTGGGCAGCTTTCTGCCCCATCGGTTTATGATAATATCGAATATACATCTGTGTTCATCTGTGTTTATCTGCGGTAAAAAAACAAAATTTTTATTAACCGCAGATGAACGCAGATACAGCGCTTTGCAGGTTAGTGAGGTACACAGATCCCCGACTTCTCTAAGAAGTCGGGGATCTATTTACCTGAAATATGCTGTAAGCTTTGGAGATGAGATTTAGGATAAGGTGAAAGTTATGGAACTGAAGTTTGATGCAAGTGGAAAAATTCTCGATTTTTTAACTTTGCTGAAAATGGAGGAGGCGAAAGAAAATAGCGATATATTCGATCCTATCATTTGGCAAGACCTTAATCAACTCGCTGACGATTTAGATGCTGTTAACACCGCCGATAAAATTGCTTTGACGATTCTTCGCTGGTGTAGCAAATATCCTCAAATCAATGAAACCTTAAACAAAACTAACTGGTCTAAATTTCGTATCGATATGGATGACGAAAAAGATGGAGAAATCCCGCCGCCAGACCCGACAAGCGAAGCTGAAGTTATTGAAAATAAATACGAAATCCAAAGGATAATCAAGTCTCAACAACCTACCACCCCACAAAACAATCCCCAACCTTAACTACAATGTCCGATAAAGATTCGCTTTATTATCCTTTAAACATTAGTTTGTTCGCCTTCACCCTCCAATCTGGCACAGATTTAGATTCGCCAACTGCGATTAACGAACCCCCACAAAGCTTTAAAGATAAATATGAAAAATTACTAAAAAATAACTACGATCGAATCTTTGACTTCGATAATAACCCATTCCCAGCATTTCGGCAACAATTCCCCGACTCGCATAACTATGAATTGCTAAATGCGAATAAATCGGGCAGGCAATTTTTCAGTTTTTCCAGTCGAGAGAAAAACCCAAACCCTCTCAATCCCAAACCTTTATATCGCCTTTTACTGTATCCCCAAAAACTTGGCGATAGCTACGCTTTGTTAATTAATATTTTCCGTCCCCAAGATGCTGGTTTTGATACCGTCAACTTAAACGAAATTGCCAAATTTAACCCAAATCAATGCCTAAGTTTGTCAGATGACCCGAATTTTATCGGTCAAACTTTCCTGATTACCGCTTATTTGAATATAGCCGAACCCGATAAACCGGAAGCATTAAGACCTCATGCCGAAAAGTTGCTCAAACCGTTACTAGGTGACACCTGTCCTGAGTTTTATCAAGCCGAGAAATTTTTAGATAGTTACCTTTTAGAATTTAGTAGAGCAAAAACTTCCCAAACTCGCGTTCTCGTCCTCTTCTACTTTAGTGATTTTACCTCAGAACAACTCCAAAAAATTTATTTCGATTTACCGGAATTATTTTTATATTATCATAAAATCGCTCATGTTTATCAAATGAGTCGCCGATATGCCAAGGAACTCGACAAATTAATCCAAAGCGAAATCGCCAGCAAATCGCAATTACCAGACTCTCTCGACTTAGAAGTTTTGAAAACCAACCTGAAAGACTTGTTGAAAACTACGCCCAAATATACCTCCGAATTTCGCAAGCTGGAGAATGCTGGCAATACAATTAATATTAATACCGTAAATTATCAGCGCACTCTCAAACGCCTGCAAGCGCAAGTAAACGATCGTTTTGAGTTATTTAGTCGCTTCGTGGAACGAGAAATCCAAACCTTCCAGTTACAAATCCAAGCCGATTTAAATTATTCTAAACCGGGTTCGCAATTATTAGACCAAGCTATTGCTAGTATACGCGGTTTGGTGGAAATCGAGCAAGCCGAAAATGCTGAAAAATTGCAAAACACCATTCAAGCTGTGGGTACTGGAATTGGTGTGGGAGTGGGCGTTGCCGGAATTTTTGCGACTAGCTATCCCTTAATAGAAAAACCTTGGCGATTACCTTCCCTGCAACATCCTTTCCTGCCGCCTCATCCTTTCATTAGTGCGATTGTTTTAAGTTTCGTAGTGGGTGGAGGATTGGGATTGTTTGCTTGGTATATTACCAAACATCATCTCGATCGGAAACTTAGGCAAAAAAAGTAGGCTTCTGACGAGACGATTTTAGATTTTAGATTTGGGATTTTCCCAAAACCAGTCTGGAAGCGAGATATTAGCGCTTTTCGCGATCGTAGTGCAAAATGTAAAAATAATAACTCGTACAAGCAATTAATCTTGTATGTCATCCCCATTAGGATATAGTTCTGGCCTCGATCGCCCCATCGAGTCAGAAGATCCAACCCAGCAGTCTCTTAGAGATCGTCAATTGCGGACGCTGTTTGAGACTGCCCTCGATGCGATCGCGATCGTCGATGACCGAGGGCGTTACCTAGATGTCAACCCCGCCGCCTGTGAATTATTTGGCCTACAGCGAAATGAACTGCTGGGACGCTACATCTATGAGTTTGCAGAACCTGGGTATGATTTCCCAGCAGTATGGCAACAATTTCTACAACAGGAAAAAGCGCGGGGTGAGTTTCGCTTAGTGCGGACTGATGGGGAAATCCGTATCGTGGAATACGCCGCAACAGCAAACTTTTTACCTCATCGCCATCTTTCCGTAATGCGAGATGTTACAGAACGCAAACAAGCACAGGCGCAAGTCGAGGAACTTAGCCGTCAACTGGCACAAAGCCAAGCGCAACTACAAGAAGCAGGTATTGCGCCAGGGAGGATAGCTACCCCCGCAGAGAGTCATCCCTTAGAACAAATTGCCCGCCACATTCCCGGAGTTATTTATCAGTTTCGGATGCGTCCTGATGGTACTTTCCATCTTCCCTACGCCAGTGAGGGTTTGAAAGAGATTTATGGCGTTACCCCAGAAGAAGTGCGCGAGGATGCTTCTAAGATGTTTGCAATTATTCATCCTGAAGATCTCGATCGCCTCAATCAATCCATTCTCGAATCTGCCGAACACCTTACCCCTTGGTATTGCGAATATCGAGTTTGCTTACCGGATGGACGGATGTTGTGGTTAGTCGGTGATGCTACGCCCCAGCGAGAACCAGATGGCAGTACCCTTTGGCATGGCTATATTCGGGATATCACAGACAGCAAAAAGGCTGAAGCTGACAATCAACGCTTGCTTGCCATTCTCGAAAGCACATCAGATTTAGTCGGAACTGCCGATTTAACGGGTAAAGCTTTGTATCTCAATCAAGCTTGGCGAAATCTGTTTGATAATAATGAAGATACAATCGCCAATGTGGAAATATCTACATCTCATCCCAAGTGGGCTTTAGATATTATCTTCAATCAGGGCTTGCCGTCAGCAGCACGTTCCGGCAGTTGGCACGGCGAGACAGCAATACAGGATTCGACCGGACGCGAAATTCCCGTTTCTCAAGTCATCCTAGCTCACAAATCAACGGAAGGAAAAGTCGAATACTTTTCCACAATCCTGCGAGATATTACAGAAAGTAAAGCCACAGAACTCGCTCTCCGCAATTCCCTAAAACAATTATCAGATATTAAATTTGCTTTGGATCGCGCCGCGATCGTTTCCATCACGGATGAACGAGGAATCATTAACTATGCCAACGATAATTTTTGCCAAATATCTAAATATTCTAAAGCCGAAATCATTGGCCAAAACCATCGCTTAATCAAATCCGATTATCATCCTAAAGAATTCTTCCAAAATCTTTGGCAGACTATTTCGGCAGGGCAAGAATGGCAAGGAGAAATCAAAAATAAAGCTAAGGATGGCACTTATTATTGGGTAGATACAACTATCATTCCTTTGCTCAACGAGCATGGTAAACCAAGTCAGTATTTGTCAATTAGAGTTGATATAACATCCCGCAAAGAAGCGCAAGCTAAGTTAATGGAAACTAGCCATTTACAAGAAGCAATTTTAGACAGCGCTAAGTATACAATTATTTCAACCGATCCTAATGGTATTATCAAAACTTTTAATGCTGCTGCCCAAAGATTATTGGGATATTCATCAGCCGAAATGATAGACCAACTTACACCAGCAGTTATTCACGATTTAGAAGAAATTAAACAACGGGCAACCGAACTAACCGCAGAACTCGGTCAACCGATTGCACCGGGGTTTGAGGTATTTGTTGCTAAGGCACGTTTGGGAATAGTTGACGAATATGAATGGTCTTATATTCGTAAAGATGGTTCTCGATTTCCCGTGCAACTTTCTGTCACGGCTTTACGCGATCGCAACGGAAAAATTACCGGATTTTTGGGTATAGGAAATGATATTACCGATCGCAAAGAAGCCGAAGCTCAACTGAAGGAAATATCAGACCGTTTGTCGTTGGCATTCAAGTCCGGGAAAATTGGCTGTTGGGAATGGGATCTCGTACAGAACACCCTCCTTTGGGACGATCGGATGTACGAGCTATATGGCGTAACCAAGAACACTGATTCCAGATTAGTTTACGACATTTGGGCAACTGGGCTACATCCTGATGACCGAGAAACCTCGGAAAGATTAATCCGTCAAGCTGTTTTGGGAAAAGCAGAATTTGATATTGAATTTCGCGTCGTTCATCCTGATGGTAGTATCCATTTCATTAAAGCATTCGGTCTAGTTCGGCGGGACGCAGAAGGTAATCCTCGAAAGATGATCGGGATTAATTTTGATATTAGCGATCGCAAACATCAAGAACAAGCTCTCCGTTTAATTGTTGAAGGTACAGCAGCAAAAATAGGCGACTCATTCTTCAAAAGTTGCGTCCAATATATCGCCCAAGTTTTAGAAGTACGTTATGCTTTGATCGCCATATTTGTTGATTCAGAAAAATTGTCCGCCCAAACTCTAGCATTTTGGGCAGGAGACGAATTTGGCGATAATTTTATTTACAATTTAGTCGGCGCTCCCTGTGAGAACGTTTATACTAAAGGTGATTTATGTTTATACCAAAATTCAGTTCAATCGCTTTTTCCTAAAGATGCTGATTTAGTCATGCTCCAAGCCGAAAGTTATGCTGGTTTACCGATTATAAATGCTGCTGGCGAGCGTTTGGGATTGCTGGCAGTTCTAGACACTAAGCCGATGGTAAAAAATCTAGAAATGCAATCGGCCATCTTGAGAATATTTGCTACTCGTGCTGCTGCTGAAATAGAGCGTATACAGGCAGAAACAGCATTGCGTCAATCAGAAATTCAACTGCGCCAACAAACTCAAGAATTAGAAATCACCCTCAAAAAATTGCAAAATACCCAAACTCAATTAATTCAAGCGGAAAAAATGTCAAGCTTGGGCCAATTAGTAGCTGGAATTGCCCATGAAATTAATAATCCGGTGAGTTTTATTTATAGCAATATTCAACCCGCTACTAATTATGCTAATAATTTAATTGAGTTAATTCACCTTTACCAAAAACATTATCCTAATCCACCCCAGGCGATTGCTAATTTGACAGAAGATATGGACTTTGATTATCTAGAAAGTGATTTTTCTAAGTTGTTGGCATCGATGAAAAATGGTGCGACGCGCATTCGCGATATTGTGAAGTCTTTGCGGACGTTTTCGCGTTTAGATGAAGCCGATTTGAAAGAAATAGATATTTACGAGAATATCGAAAGTACCCTAGTGATTTTGCAAAATCGCTTGAATGGTCGAGCGGGAAGACCAGAGATTCATGTCATCAAAAATTATAGTAAATTACCCCCGATCGAATGTTATGGGGGTTTATTAAATCAGGTATTTATGAATTTGTTAGTAAATGCGATCGATGCGATCGAACAACGGCGACAAAGCCTAGAACATACCGAAAAATTAGATTATATTGGTACGATCGCAATTACGACTTGTATTCCGTCTAAAGATCGGATTACCATCTCCATTCACGATAATGGTTGTGGAATGACTCACGAAGTTAAAGAAAAAATATTTAATCCCTTTTTTACGACTAAACCTGTCGGTAAAGGTACGGGTATGGGCTTAGCAATTAGCTATCAAATTATCACGGAGAATCATCAAGGTCATTTGCAGTGTTTTTCTACCCTTGCCAAAGGCACTGAGTTTAGAATTGAGTTGCCAGTTCGTAACCATCAATAGACATCTCCAAAAATTCTGGTGGGGTAGGCATCCTGCCTGCCCTTTGAGATTCTTTTGGAGGAGAAAGCATCTCCATTATAAGTATTTTTGCTTATCGTTCGCCTGCTTAACTATTCTCTGAAATTTGCCTTCAGATGTAATTTTCCTATTCTGCCGTGATTTCAGCCACTTTAGAGCTTGATCCCCGTAAGTTGGGGTTGGGAGATCGATCGCAATTTATTTGAACTTACCTGCTTGACATTATAACTAATTAGTTATATAGTATTTTTATAGACAAACGGCATAACCTCAGTGGCTCAAGTGGCGGGATATACCTATGGGCAAATTATTTAACGAGCTTAAACAAGACCTTTTGTACCAGCACGGCATGAATGCCTGCCTGAACTGCGGCGTATGCACAGCAGTTTGTCCGGCGGCAGAGTTCAGCGAATACTCCCCCAGAGAGGTAATGAACATTTGCTACTCAGAAGATGATGAACAAATTGAAGAATTACTTAAATCGGACAAAATTTGGTATTGCGGGCAATGTTTTTCCTGTAAAACGCGCTGTCCGAGAGGCAACAGCACCGCCTCAGTCATTCTGGCATTGCGCCGACTTTCCGTTCGTTACGGTTACTTTGCCGAGTCAGAAAAAGGCAGACAGCAATTATTTGCCAAGCGAGTATTCGGGGAAAACATATTAAAACGAGGTTATACATTGTTAGCAGAAAATATCACACCCGCCCATTTCCCCGAATTAGGTGAAAACTGGGAATACTATTACGAACATCGCGAAGAAATGCGGGCATGGTGGGATGTACCCATGAATCTGGAAAATAGTCCAGGTTCCCACCGAGTTATTCCGGAAAAAGACATGGAAGAATTGCGGGCAATTTATCAAGCCACGGGTGCGATCGAATTAATGGATGCCGTCGAAAAAGGCATGGAAAAGAAGCTCGGCAGTAAAGCAGAAGTAGAAAAATACTGGCAAAATTGGTTAGAAACCGCTGATAGCAGAAACTACCAACTCAAAGAAAACAAATAAGGAGAAACTTTAATGAAAGTAGCAAGAGAAAATATCGCTTGGGAAAGACATCAAAAGCAAGTTCCAACCATAGATGATGAAGGCGGAAAATTGTGGGGTTGCTTCCGCAGTTGTTTCCTTCAAAGTGCCGCCCCCTATACCGAAGGCATTGCCTATAAAATCTTAAAAAACGATTTGGGTATGGAATTGCGGGAAGCACCCGGACATACTTCTTGTGGCGCAATTGGCTATCACGGAGATGTGTCAAATATCGAAACACAAATGGTAGTTGCGGCGAGAAACTTTTCGGTTGCCCATCACGAATTAGGTGTGGATAATCTCTTTTCATTCTGCGTCACATCCTTTGCCAACTACACAGAAATGATTAAACTTTGGGAAGAAGAACCAGAGTTGCGAGAATACACAGAAAAAACCTTAAAAGAAACGACAGGAAGAGAATTTTGGGTTCCTCACGTTTCCGGCGGCAGACCTTCTGTTGTTCACGCTTCCGATGTATTTTTCGCCAATCGCCACAAACTCGCAGCCAAAGCAAAATATAGCTTGAAAGGAATCAAAGCAGTCGATCATATTGGATGCCACTACGGAAAAATATTTCCAAGCGAGTGCATGGGTGGCGCTGAATTCCCGCAAGTTTTAGTAGGATTATTAGAAGCTTTCGGTGCCGAAATCGTTGATTATCCAGAACGGAGACATTGCTGCGGTATGGGTTTCCGGCAATGTGCGTTTCCCGAAAACCGAGACTACACTGCCAGCAGCGTTTACAAGAAAATGAAAAGCCTCAAAGAAGCGCACCCCGATTGTAACTTAATCCTCACCAACTGTCCCGGTTGCACAGTATTTTTAGATGCCGAACAAGGAACAATCAAAGAAATTTTGTCAGAAGAATTCAACGTCAGCGTTTTGGATTACGCACAATTAACCGGGTTAATGTTAGGCTACGACCCCTTCAAAGATTGCGGATTGAATGCCAAAGTTGTTCAAATCGAACCTTTACTAGATAAAATCGGCATTCCTTACGACAAATCCAAAACTCCCGAACAACGCCGCAGACCATTTTAATTAAGTCAAAAGTCACAAGTTCAGCAAGGATTGAAGACAATGGGTAAAAGTGTAGTCGTAATCGGTGGTGGCCCTGCGGGAATGGCAGCAGCAGGAAAACTGCAAGACTTTGGATATGATGTGGTTTTGATTGAGAAGAAAGCCGAAGTTGGGGGACATTTAAACAAGTGGTATAAAGTCTTTCCTGACTTTACCGATGCTTCCGAAATTGTCGCCAATTTAAAACAAGCTTTGGGTAAAACCAGAATTGTAAATAATGCGACTGTAACCCGCATTGAAGGTGCCGCACCTAACTTTAAAGTGACTGTATCGACAGGTGAAGAAATTGATGCTGGCGCGATTCTGGTATCCACTGGCTTTAAGCATTTCGATGCTACCTTTAAAGAAGAATATGGATATGGAATCTACGATAATTGCATCACTTCCGTAGAGTTGGACGCCATGCTAAAGGCGCAAAGCGTGAAAACTAGAAACGGGAAAGCGCCGAAAAAAGTAGCGATGGTGCATTGCGTTGGTTCTCGCGATGAGAAGGTGAATAATAATTACTGTTCGCGAGTTTGCTGTACCAATGGAATTAAAGTTGCGATCGAAATTAAACAACAAAATCCCGAATGCGAAATTTATTGCCTTTACATGGATATTCGGGTGTTCGGTCGCGGTTATGAAGAACTGTACAGAACATCGCAACAAGAGTATGCCGTGCAATTCCTGCGGGGTCGGCTTTCCGAAGCTGGTGAGAAAAATGATGGCAGCTTGTTGTTGCGCTTAGAAGATACTTTGACAGCAAAACCGATGCGGTTAACTGTTGACCTTTTGGTTTTGATGGTGGGAATGGAAGGTAATGCCGAATTAGCAGACGTGGCGGGTTTAAGTGTTGGTTGCGATCGCTTCTACGCCACTGCACATCAACAATATGCCAATAATGCTTCTACCCGGAGAGGTATTTTTCTCGCAGGTGCGGCAACTGGGCCAAAAGCGATTATGGAATCGATTACCGATGGACGATCGGCAGCAGCAGAAATTGCCAGTTTTTTGGCTAGCGATCGCGCAATTTTTGTACCCAGCCTCAACGAACAGCTTCACTTAACTAAGGTTTAAAGCAATGGCAGTTAAAAATAAAAAGTTTTTATTCGGTCTGAAGGTCGATCGCCAACTCGACGGCGATAAAATGAATCGGGAATTTCTCGATAAAGTGATTGCGGAAGGTGGCGAAGGCGCTGCGATCGCAGCTTGTATGCAGTGCGGTACCTGTAGCGGTGGCTGTACCAATATTGACCTGATGGATATGTCACCCAGAACTCTGGTTTTAATGGTGCAGAGAGGAGAATGGGAAAAGGTACTGAAAAGTAACGCTCTGTGGTTATGTACTTCTTGCTACATTTGTACCTCTCGGTGTCCCCGTGGCGTGCGTCCTGCCGATGTAATTGAGGCGGTGAAAGCGATCGGCATTCGTCAAGGAGTCGAGAACGATTCTACCAAGTTCAATCAAATATTTGTAGAATTGGTCGAGAAAAGAGGCATTTTATTTGAACCCGAACTAATGCAGAAATATGGCGGTTTACAAGCCATGCTCGCACAAGCAAAATTGGGGATTCAATTAACCCTCAAAGGCAAAATGTCACCATTACCAGCCAAAATTAAAGACCCCAAAAAATTTAGCGAAGCATTAGAAAAGGTAGGCAAACAATGAAATATTCTTACTATCCCGGATGCAGCCTTCATACCACTGCCAAAGAATTCGATATGTCAACGAAAGTGGTAATGACAGAACTGGGAATTGAGCTAAAAGAACTCCATGATTGGTCATGTTGCGGTGGTTCCGTGGCGGCTGGAGTTTCCCACGATGTTGGTATGGCGATGGCGGCGAGAAATGTCGCTTTAGCACAAAAGGAAAACCTCGACCTTTTAGCTTCTTGTTCCGGTTGTTATAACAAGTCAGCGAGAGCGTTAAAGGCATTAGATACCGAAGCCGAAAAAGAAAGAATTACGGCGATTCTTTCCGAAATGGGAATCTCGGTTTCTGACTGCAACATTCGAGTTAGAAATGTGGTCGATGTTTTAGCTAACGACCTAGATATTTCCCCTCACATCAAAAAGCCTTTAACAGGTTTGAAAGTAGCTTGTTATTATGGTTGTCTGTTAACTCGACCCGCAGATATCACAGGTTGGGATTCTCCCGTTTTCCCGATGTCAATGGATAAATTAGCTCAAGCTTGTGGCGCAGAAGTCGTTGATTTTCGGTCGAAGACCAAGTGTTGTGGTGGCCCGATTTTGGTGTCAAAGCAAGAGGTTGCTTTTGAGTTAACTAAGAAACTCTTAGATGAGGCAAAATCTCTCGGTGCAGATTGCATTGTGTTAGCTTGTCCGTTATGTTCAACTAACCTGGAACTAAGGCAACCCGATATTGAGAAGAACTACAATGTTTCTTACAATCTACCAATTCTCTATATCACGGAAATTATTGGCTTAGCTTTAGGCATTAAACCCGGTAAGTTGGGGCTTAATAAGCACATTGTTTCACCAAAAACCGTGTTAAATAAATTGGGTTTCTGATTGACAGCGCCCGCTCGGAGATTCTTAAAATCTTACATTTATAATATCGCCACTGCTAGGATTTCCAAACTCGCCACGTTTGCTTAAAGAGCGTGGCGATCTACTTTTTTCGATCGGGATTTGCAGCCGTTTGAGGTACATAATTTTTTTCAATCCTCCACTCGCCTACTATGAGCAAATTCCTTTGAGCGACCTTAACAAAGAAATTCACGCTTGATTCGAGAAATAGTAACTTCTGGGAAGTTTATTAAAATATGTTAATTATTTTTATTTATCGAACGAAGATAAATTAATAAATTTATAGGGTTGCTTGTTCGCAGCATTGATAAAAGTTACAAAATAATAAATTATTTAATTTTTTAACTAAACAGTTTACAAATCTTATTAAAAATAGATGAAATACTACCTGCATCAGGAAGGCTGCAAACCCTGCCGACAAAGCGGGATTTTGGGCTGAGAGCATCTGCATGACTGTTACTTTTTCCCTCAAACGCTATATAACAGTAAACAACGCCATTGTAGAGGGCGTAGGCTGAATAAATTTATGCACGAATTGTTTCACAGCTTTGTCAAGCTTAATTTATTTATTCCACACGGGCATTGCTACCTATGGAAGCCCGAATTAGTCGGACTTCATCTGATTTCCGATGTGACGATCGCACTTGCTTATTATTCCATCCCCATTACGCTGCTCTACTTTGTTCGCCAGCGACGAGATTTACCGTTTTATGGTATTTTTCTGCTATTTAGCGCCTTTATTATTTCCTGTGGCACTACTCACCTCATGGAAGTATGGACGCTTTGGCATCCCATCTACTGGGTGTCTGGAGCGCTCAAAGCAATCACAGCTTTGGTTTCACTTTATACCGCCTTCATATTGGCATCTCTAATTCCCGAAGCCCTCGCACTGCCAAGTTTAGCCACGACAAATCAGAAGCTAGAGGCGGAAATTGCCGAACGTCAGAAAACCGAAATCGCACTGCGAGAGAGCGAAGAAAAATTTCGCAGTATCTTCGAGCAAGCAGCCGTAGGAATGTGCCTGGTGTCGCCCAACGGCCAATTTATTCGCACCAACCCAAAATTATCTGAGATTCTAGGATATTCTCAGCCAGAACTCTTAAACCTAAAGTTTAAAGACGTTACTCACCCGGAAGATTTAGCGATCGATCTCGAACAGGTACAAAAGCTGTTAACAGGCGAAATGCAGACCTTTTTGAGAGAAAAGCGCTATATCCGCAAAGATGGTGCGATCGTACAGGCAAACTTGACCGTTTCATTGCTACGCGATGCGGCGGGTAATCCCCAACAGTTTATCAGCGTTATTCAGGACATTACCGATCGCAAACGAGCAGAAGCCGCTTTGCAGGACAGCGAATCGCGCTTTCAAGCCTTTATGAATAACAGTCCCACCGCTTCCTGGATTACAGATGAAAACGGACGACTCATTTATATTAGCGAAACCTACAAACAAGTATTTCAGATTCCAGAAGATTATATACCTCAAAAAACTGACAGACAGCTTTATTCCCCTGAGTTAGCTCAACAATACTTGCAAAACATTCGGAAAGTAGTCCAAACTCGTCAAGTAGTGGAAGCGATCGAACTCGCACCCAGACGAGATGGTACGATCGGACAATTTTTAGTGTACAAATTTCCCCTGCAAAGTCTTTCCAAGCAACTATTGGTGGGTGGTGTGGCGATCGATATTACCGATCGAGTTCGTGCAGAACAAGCGCTGCAACAGTTAAATCAGGAACTGGAAGCGAGAGTCGCACAACGCACCGCAGCTTTGCAAGCTAGTGAAGAACGTTTTCGCAATCTGGTAGAAACTTCTAGCGATTGGGTATGGGAAATAAACGAACATAACGTTTATACTTATGTCAGTCCAAAAGTATTTGATATTCTCGGCTATCAACCCGATGAAATTATCGGCAAAACACCTTTTGAATTGATGCCAAAAGAAGAAGCCGAAAAAGTTGCAGCCGAGTTGAGAAAGTATAAAGATGCCCGTCAACCGATTCACTGCATAGAAAATACCAACCTGCATCGGTGCGGCAATTCAGTTGTGTTGGAAACTAGCGGAGTACCATTTTTCGATCCGCAAGGAAACTTCCAAGGCTATCGCGGGATCGATCGAGATATCACCCGACGCAAACAAGTAGAAGCCGAGTTATTAGCGGTCACTAATTTACAACAAGCAATTCTAGATGGTACAGACTATGCCATTATTTCCAATAACATCGATGGCATCATCCAAACCTTCAACTCAGCCGCTCAAAAGATGTTGGGCTATACAGCAGAAGAAGTCGTCGGGCAGATAACTCCCGCAATATTCCACGACCCAGAAGAACTCAAGCAAAGGGCAGAAGCACTTTCCTTAGAACTGGGCAAGAAAATCGCGCCCGGTAGAGAATTTTTTGCGACGAAAGCGCAAAATGGAACCTATGACGACGAATGGACTTACATCCGCAAAGATGGCTCTCGTTTTCCTGTATTGCTATCAATTAAATTCCTAGAAGATTCCCAAGGAAAAACGATCGGATTTTTAGGGATTGCCAAAGATATTACCCAACAAAAACAGATCGAAGCAAAACTCCGTCAAAATGCAGTCCACCTAGCCACCGCACAGCGGATCGCCCATTTAGGCAGTTGGGAAACTGACTTGCAAACCCAAGAAATTGTCTGGTCAGAAGAAGTTTTTCGCATTTTCGGACGCGAGCCTGCATCTGGCCCACCTTCCTACAAGGAGTTCCGCCAGTCCGTCCATCCCGACGATCTCGATCGACACGATGCGTTATTGCAGCAGACGATCGAACAGGGGCAGCCTTACGAATACGAGTATCGCTTACTTCATCCAGATGGAAAATTACGCTACTTGCTAGCACGAGCCGAAGCGATATTAGATCCTAATGGCAAGTCAGTGCGCGTAGTTGGTACAGTGCTGGATCTGACCGATCGCAAACTTGCCGAAGAACAGTTGCGTAACTTATCCGATCGATTGACACTAGCAGTGAAGTCAGGTGCGATCGGTATTTGGGAGTGGGATATCGTTCGCAATCTAGGCATCTGGGATGATCGAATGTACGAACTGTACGGCTTAGAAAGGTGCGAGCCCGATAAAGTTTGTCAGCAATGGTTAAATCGGCTGCATCCAGACGATCGGGCACAAGTGGAAGCCTCTCTCGCTTTAGCTTTACACGGTAAGAAAGAATACGATATCGAATTCCGCGTCATTCATACCGATGGCAAAGTCCGTTACCTCAAAGGCTACGCGCTGGTGCAACGCAACGAGCGAGGCGAACCGCAACGCATGGTTGGTATTAACTATGACATTACAGAGCGCCAACAAAACGAAGAACAGTTGCGTAACTTGTCCGTTCGATTGACATTAGCACTTAAGTCACGCGCGATCGGGATCTGGGATTGGGATATGGTTCGCGAGGCAGAATGGGACGATCGAATGTACGAACTGTATGGCTGGTCAAAATCCGATCGAGTTGCCACATATAAAGATTGGCTCGACGCAGTTCATCCAGACTCGCGGGCAGCCGCAGATGCCAACCTTCAGGATGCCGTCAGGGTAAAAAAGGAATACGATACAGAATTTCGCATCATTCGTCCAGATGGCAGCATCCGCTATATCAAAGCCCGTGCGGTGATTCAACGCAACGAGCGAGGCGAACCGCAACGCATGGTCGGTATTAACTATGACATTACAGATCGCAAACTGGCGGAGGAAGCATTGCGGGAAAGCGAACGCCGCTATGCAAGCTTAGCAGAAGCAGCTCCGGTTGCCATTTTCCGGTTTGATACCGATGGTAACTGCATCTATGTCAACGATCGGTGGAGCGAAATGATGGGTAGACCAACTGAAGCGGCGTTGGGGATAGGGTGGGTAGATATTTTGCACCCAGAAGACCGCGATCGCATCCCGATGAAATTGGCGCAATGGTTGCAAACATCCGCTCCAGGAGAAACCTATCGAGACGAAGGCAGAACTGTGCGATCGGATGGCACGATTATATGGTTCTACTGCCAGATAATACCCGAAACCAACAGCAACGGCATCCCGATCGGCTACATCGGTACCTTAACAGATATCACCGATCGCAAACTGGCCGAACAACAATTGCAAGAATCTCGCATGATGCTGCAATTAGTCTTGGATACAATTCCCCAGCGTGTCTTTTGGAAAGATCGCCAATTCCGTTATTTAGGCTGCAACCGAACATTTGCTGAGGATGGTCAAATAACTATCGAGGAGATCCTGGGCAAGACAGACTTTGAGTTACCTTGGGCTAAGTGGGCCCATCTCTACCGTGCAGATGATACAAAAGTGATTGACACCGGAACTCCCAAATTGGGTTATGAGGAGCCAACCGAATTTACGAATGGTAAGTCATTATGGATACGAACGAACAAAGTTCCCCTCACCAACAGTGCAGGTGAGGTAATTGGCGTTCTCGGTTCTTATGAAGATATTACCGATCGCAAACTGGCAGAAGAAAAATTGCGGCATACCAACGAAGAACTGATGCTTGCTAACGTCGAACTTGCCCGCGCTACCCGCCTGAAAGACGAATTTTTGGCCAATATGAGTCACGAATTGCGAACTCCTTTAAATGTGATTCTGGGTATGGCGGAAGGACTACAGGACAGCGTATTTGGTGAGATGGGCGAGCGGCAAAAAAAATCCCTCGCCACCATTGAGAGCAGCGGCAGGCATCTGCTGGAACTGATTAATGACATTCTGGATTTATCTAAAATCGAAGCTGGCAAATTAGAACTGGAAATCAGCGATGTTTCCATAAAAGAATTATGCGAAGCCAGTGTTGTTTTTGTCAAACATCTAGCCTTTCAAAAAGGTATTCATTTTCATACTAATATCCCTGAAAATTTGGGTAGCATTGAGGCAGACGATCGCCGCCTGCGTCAGGCACTGATCAACCTGCTCAGCAATGCCGTTAAATTTACTCCCGAAGGAGGTTCTGTTACCCTAGAAGTTCGGCTGGAGAATGCCATAGAAACCCCAGAATTAGAAGAAACAATTACTTCATCGATTCCCAAATCCTCCTATCACCTCTGCTTTGCCATCATCGATACGGGTATCGGCATTGCACCAGAAAATCTAGGCAAACTCTTCCAAGCTTTTGTGCAAATTGATAGTAGCTTGAGTCGCCGTTACAGCGGTACTGGTTTGGGGCTGGCACTCGTCAAACAAATCGCCAACTTGCACGGAGGAACAGTATCAGTTAGTAGTGAAGTAGGACGAGGTAGTTGTTTTACGATTCGCATTCCCTACCTTGGCAGCAGCCACTCAGACAGGATGGAAGTCGATCGCAAGCTATATGGGGCGATCGCCAGCTCAGTTTCTACCCTAGAATCTCCTTTAATCCTGCTGGTGGATGATAATCAACCAACCAGCGATACCGTATCTAGCTATCTCAAAAGTCGCGGCTATCGTCTAATTGTGGCAAACAACGGACAACAAGCCCTCAACCTTGCTCAAACTCAACAGCCTAACCTAATTCTGATGGACATTCAAATGCCAGAAATGGACGGGCTGGAAGCGATACGTCAAATCCGCGCCCAAGGGCAAACAGATATTGCCATCATCGCACTGACGGCACTAGCTATGTCTGGCGATCGGCAAAAGTGTTTGCAAGCAGGTGCGGATGAATATTTAACTAAACCGATCCAACTGCAACGTCTGTCTCTAATTATTCAACAAATTTTATCGAAAGATAATAAAAATTTGTAAAAAAATACAAACTGAAAATTACTCCTAAACCTTCCCAAACAAACGCTCAAATATTTCGGGATACAACCTGCTGATTTGATTGTTTTGGTGAGATATACTATATTTTAAATATAAAAATTTGATTTATAGTAACCGCTTTGCCCTAGTGCAGCACGGCAGAAGTAACCCACCAGAGGGGAAGTAGTTGAATAGCTGACGCTCAAAGGATTTTTGACTTTTGACTTTTGACTTTTGACTTCCGCGTAGCGGCCCTAGCTATAGCTCGATCGGTTAAATTATCGGAAATTAATGGCGCTTTGACACTCGCCACCGTGAGGTTTAGATGAATTCTGCAACCACATCAACAGACATCTTCCCATCTCGATCGATTCTGCCCTTTCCAGACCGGCCATTGCCACTACCGTTCGTTAGCGATCGCACCATCCCCAGCGACGAACGGGTAATCGCAGAATATCAAGATTGGTTAGGGACTCAGCGCATCTGGGGAAGTTTGCCAGAAAGCGCCAAGGAAGCGATCGCTCGCTCGTTCCATAGCTTCCCAGTCGAAGCGGGAACCCACATTTACCTAGAAGGACAAACTCCGATCGGGTTATATTTGCTGAAATTGGGAAAAGTAGAAATTTTCCGAGACTCACCGATCGGCAAATTGTCGATCCGCTATCGCCACCCTGGTGATTTATTTGGCTATACCCTAGTGGCTAGTTCCGATGAAGGAACTTATCATAGCAGCGCGATCGCACTGACAGCCAGCGAAATCCTCTTTTTACCCCAGTCTCAGTTTTTGGAACTGGTAACTGACTATCCAGCCATTCAACAAGCACTCCATACTCTGTTGATGCAAGAGTTAGATGATTTTGCCAGTCGCATCGCTTGGGAAGAAGAACGAATCCGAGGTTTACAACCCTACATCCAACATATTCCCATTGGGGAAACCATTCTCGGCAATAGCAAAGCTACCCAAAAACTAGCACAACAAATCGAAAAAGCCGCATCCAACCTACAGCCTGTAGTGTTTCAAGCCTTACCCGGAACGGGAAAAACCTTCTTGGCGGGACTGATCCACCTGCGATCGCAATTGGCAGATCAACCTTTTGCCGAATTAGATTGTGCCGAACTACCCCGTACAACCGATGGCAGACTCAATACCGATGTGCTGTTCGGCAGAATAAACAAACAACCCGGTATCCTAGAATTATTAGAACGGGGAACGCTTTTGCTAGATAACGTTCATGTATTGAGCGAAGGCGATCGCACTCGCTTAATCCACTACCTGAAAACAGGTTTTATTCTCCCCAATCATGGCATATCGGACAACCAGCAATTATCTGAAGAACCGCCTCAACCAGTGCAATCTTCGGTGCGTTTAATCTTTGCTTCCCCCAGCAAACTCATTTTTTCCGATCTCGAAACAATTTCGCTCAAACTATTTAGCTTATCCCAACGCAAAGCAGACATTCCCGCATTTGCCAATTACTTCCTCAATCGCTGTTGTCGCGAACAAAATCGCCTGACTCTCCTACTCGATCGCGCCGATTTACGCCGCCTGATCGGCTACGAATATCCCGGCAATTTAGCAGAATTAGCAGAAATATTGCATCGCGCCGTAATGATGACACCGAGCGGGCAATCTGTTATTCCAGAACAAGCTTTATGGTCGGTACAATCAACAAAAAATGCCTTTCGGATTGACTTACTTACCCATGTTCCTTGGTTGCGGCAATTGTTCCTGAGTCGCTGGTATCCAGAAGCAATTTGGATCGTGATGATGGCAATTTTCGTACCAATTACAATTTTAGGCTTTATCGGTTCCCAATCGCGAGATAGCAGCATTACCCTTAACTTATTTTGGGCTTGGTGGTGGCCCGGTTATCTATTTTTATTCGCCTTTGTAGGTCGGTTGTGGTGTGCCATCTGCCCATTTATGATTGCAGGTGAATGGATGCGCCGTCTTTCCCTGTGGCTATTTCCCCGCCAGCAACTTACTTGGAATACCCAATGGCTAAACCGTTGGGGCGCGTGGGTAGTATTTGCAGGATTTTTGATTATTTACCTGTGGGAAAAACTTTGGGATTTGCCGCACCATGCCTATCTTTCGGCTTGGTTATTAGTAGCAATTACGGCGGGAGCGGTAATTTTTAGTTTAATTTACGAACGTCGGCTTTGGTGTCGCTATCTTTGTCCGATCGGTGGAATGAATGGAATGTTTGCGAAACTGTCGATGACGGAATTGCGATCGACACAACAAGTTTGCGGCAGTCAATGCAGTACGTTTGGCTGTTACAAAGGTAGTGCGGAAACACCCCTTAACTTTGCCGATGCGCTACCCAATGAAGGACAAGCAACAGAAGGTTGTCCGCTGTACTCCCATCCCGCCCAATTGCAAGATAATCGGGATTGTATGCTGTGCATGACTTGTCTGAAAACTTGCCCGAATCGATCGGCACAATTAAATTTACGCTTTCCCGCATCGGATTTATTAGATAATCATCAAGGTTTTTGGGCGGAAGCGGCGCTATTGTTGCTGTTATTCGGCGGCGTGTTTATGCACCATTCCCACACCATCCTCAGCTGGCTGGGATTTGAAGATGTGCCTGTGGATGCCGATCGCTTACTCACCAGTTTGCCGATCGCGCTAGGATTATTGAGTATTCCGGCTATCTTAACTTATGCTACTCATACGATCGCTCGCTTTTGCGATCGCTCCCAACCCGATTACCTCACCATCATCTACGCCTATCTTCCCTTTGCTCTCGCTGCCAATTTAGCATACTACGTTCCCGCCGCCATTACCGAAGCAGGGCAAATTCTCCCCGTATTTGCTCGTTCTTTCGGATATAGTGGTGCAGGACTGCCAACGCTGACTTGGAGTTTGGATGTCGCGCAATTTCTGCAAGGAGTGACGCTGCTTTCGGCAATGGTATTCAGTCCTTACCCGCTGTTGCGAATTACCAAACGAGGCGATGGAGTCCCGATAATGCGATCGCTTCTCAGTAATCTCCCTCATTTGTTACTCATGGCTGGATTAACTATTTTTCTTTTCCAGTTAATAATTTAATTATGTTCGCATCCTCATTTGTCACAACAAACTGCACATCCCGCAGATACTGAGCGCTATCTTCTGGCATAGCGGTGTTAATATACATACCGCTGCCCAACTCAAATCCCGCTGACTTGGAAACTCTGGGAATAATCGCTATGTACCAATGAAAATAAGATGTTTGTCCGTCGCGGGTGGGAACAGAACGAATAGAGTAATTGTAATCGGGATTGTTTAATCCGTAGTAAAGTTTGGCAAGTACCGTTTTGAGGGTATAAGCGAGATCTAAAATCTCTACATCGGTGATATCTTCAAAAGAAGATGTATGTCGGCGGGGAAAAATCCAAACATGAAACGGCGAAAGTGCGGCATAAGGAATAAAAGCAACAAAGTGTTTGCTCTCGAAAACTATTCTCTCCTGAGCTTCCATTTCCTGCGCTAAAGTTCGACAAAATATACATTCTCCCATATCATCAAAAAACCGGATCGCTTCTTCTATCCGGATACGAATTTGGGAAGGTACAATTGGTGTAGCGGTAATTTGTGAGTGAGGATGTTCCAGGGATGTTCCCGCCTCTTGTCCGTGATTTTTGAAGATCACAATTGCCTCAATGCGGGGGTCTTTTCTGATATCCCTATATCTTTGACGGTACACATTCAAAATATTGGCAACATCTGGGATGCTAAGCAAAGCAATAGTGATATCGTGGCGGGGATGTTCGATCACTACTTCGTGGATTCCCACTCCCGACATAGAGCGATAAATCCCCTCTGTTTTCCTGACTCTTTCTCCCAGACAAGAAAGCGCGGGATATTTGTTTGGCACTACCCGTACTCTCCATCCCCGATCGTCGCTCAAACACAATAATTCAATTTCTGGGGTGCGATGCTCGTTCCCAAAACAAAAAGGGCAATCTTCTTTATAGCACGGTATTGGCGGCGCTTCTGTTCTGATAGCTGCAAATTGGTCGGGTCTTTTTGCTCTTTCGGTAGCGATGATTACCCAGTCTCTGGTAATGAGGTTTTGTCTTAGTTCTGGCATTTTACTTGCGCTTCCTTTTTGATAAAGATAGAATAAAAAAATGATAGAATGCACTGAATTTTAATTAAATTTAGCCAAAATTGGCTATAAGAGCAATTGAGTAAACTAAGAAACCGGGTTTCTTTGGGCTGTAACAACCAAAGATCGGCCTTTTGAAGGAAAGAAACCCGGTTTCTCACGGTAGTTTTACTCTCCCCCTGTTTCAGTCCGATCGCACTTCTGCTTTCATGGCAATATCGATAATAGTACCGTCATATGAATCAACCTAGAGAATCCGATGCCGTTCTTGGCGGTCAAAATCCAGCCCCAGCTAGTGCAGTTGTTTTGGGAGGTTTGGAAGGCGTAAAAAGGCGCTTGGCAAGCCCAGATATAGAGCAACAAATAACAGCACTAAAAGAGGCGTTTAATTATGGGGAAGCTGGTTTAGATTTGGCACTCCAGGTTTGGAAAGGAGAATTAGGGCAGCTGAAGTGGGCTGCTTACCCGCTACTCTACCAAAGAGAAGAACCAAAAGTAAAACAAGCGTTACAAGATTACATTCCCTATAATTTTTTTAACTGCATTCGCACTCTAGAAGGGCATAGAGACTGGGTTGCTTCTGTTGCAATTAGCCCGGATGGGCAGACGATCGCTAGCGGTAGTTACGACAAATTTATCAAATTGTGGGATTTGTCAACCGGACATTTTCAAACTACGCTTAAAGGGCATTCAAACTCAGTTCGTTCCCTTTGCTATAGCCCGGATGGTCTTAGATTGGTTAATAGTGATGGAGAAAACATTCATGTGTGGAACTTGCAGACAAAACGGCTTCAAACTATCCTAAAAGGACATTCAAAGTTTGTTCATTCTGTGGGTTATAGCCCAGATAATCTTACCATAGTTAGCGGTAGCAGCGACAATTCTATCAAAGTGTGGAATTTACAGACAGCAGAAGTTATTCGCACTTTCAAAAAGCATTCCAACGCTGTTTATTCCGTCTGCATAAGCCCGGATGGAAAAACTATTGTCAGCGGTAGTAGAGATAACACCATTCAAGCTTTCCATTCCTACACAGGACAGTTTCGTTTCCCCACCATAAAAAACCATTTACATCCGGTTCGTTCTATCTGCATAAGCCCGGATGGAAAGACTTTTGTCAGCGGCAGTGAAGACAAGACTATTAAAATATGGGATTTACAGACAGGTAAAGAAATTCGTACCCTTACGGGACATTCAAACTGGGTTAGTTGCGTTACCATTAGTGCGGATGGGCAAACGATCGCTAGCGGTAGTTGGGATAATACTATCAAACTGTGGAATTTGCAGACAGGTCACCTTCTTTGCACCTTAAAAGGGCATTCAAAAGTGGTGAATTCAGTTGCGATTAGCTTAGATGGCAATACAATTGTCAGCGGCAGTAATGACAAAACTATTAAAGTGTGGGGCTTGCGATCGCAAAATTCGCCCAGCGTGCTATAGCCGATCGCACTTCCACAAGGCATAATACAGAGAGTAGTACAAGCATAAAACTGCAATGGCATTCAATTGCGATCGGCCCAGATCTGATGATGTCGTTTTGGGCAATCAAACTCCCAGCCCAATTACTGCCGCCGTTTTGGGCGGACTGACCGGCGTTAAGCACCGTCTGGCAAGTCCTCTTGTAGAAACAAGAATAGCAGCACTTCATGAAGCGTTGAAGTATGGCGATGCAGGCTTGGATTTGGTAATTCTAGCTTTGAAAGATCCGTTTTGGCAAGTGCGAAAAGTTGCCGATCGACTACTGCAAAACCAACCAGAACCAAAAGCCAAACAAGCTTTACAAGAAAAATTTACTAACCGCTACGATACTTTTGTGGCAATGGCTAAAAACGGTAGCGTTTCCGATGTGGATTTTCTGATGGAAGCGCTGGAAGTTGATGAGAACACAGCTACTTACAAACTCGTTGATTTTGTGCTGGGTTTGGTGAACACTGCTCGCGGAAAAGATAGAATTAAGTACTATTTGTTTAATGGCACGCAGATGCAGCGGAATTACGCGGCGCTGTTCTTTAAGCGAATTAAAAATCGAGATGTTTTGACTGAAGCTGTTAAACTCGGTTGTATCGATCGCGTGCAAGCATTTTCAAAGTAGACTGTTATATCCAGGGGCTAGGGGCTAGGGGCTAGGGGCTAGGGGAAAGAGGGAGAGGGAGGAGGGAAAGGTGGAATTAAGAAGATCCTAATTGCCTTGGCTATTGCTATATTTCGTAGGGTGGGTTAGGCACGGGCAATAAATTCAGCGCTTTCCACCAATAATTAACGAACCGTGCCGTAACCCACCATCTGCCTTATCTGTAACATAAAGAATATTTTTCACCATAAAGCCGAAAGAGCCAACTAGGCTTTCCCAACTAATACTTTCAATAGCATACCGTTGGGAAAGCCTATTATCGCTAGTGCAGCACGGCAGAAGTAACCCACCAGATCGGAAGTTCTTGAATGCCTCACGCTCAAAGGACTTTTGACTTTTGACTTTTGACTTTTGACTTCCGCATAGCGGTACTACACCCACTTTGCCACAACTACCCGCACTGTACCATCTTCTAGGGTTTCTTCTTCTTCAACATTGAAACCTTGCTCTTGCACAGTTGCCATCAAAGTTTTGTGTGCATATTTTTGAGAAATTGAATTAATAAATTGTTTTTGATTAATCTTCGCTCCCCAAAAATCTGCCACTAATTCGTAGCCTTCGCTTTCTGTGTTGTAACGAAAGCCCAAATCGTAGCCGTTTGACTGACGGATCGTGTACTCTGCCTGAGTGCGATCGCCATTATATCCTCTCACATAAGTGTTGCGTTCTACCTGATATCCCAACTCCTGCAATACCTCATGCAAAACTTCGCCATTCTTGATTTGGACTTTGATTGTCGTGAAATGAGACATAAAATTTTCCTTGGGAAATTTCAAATTTGAGGTTGAAGATTTCAAATTGAAAGAAATGTGTTTCATTCAATCTGATATCTGAAATTTGCCATCTGCCATTCGCTAACAGCGATCGCGCCAGTACCATCCGAATTGTACCATAGAATTTCCAATTGAAAATTGCAGATATCAAATTTGATATCTGCAATCTGCCATCTGCAATTCTCTTACACCCAGCGTGCTACTAAGACGCGAATCGTACCATCTTCTAAGGTTTCTTCCTCTTCAACGGTGAAGCCTTGCTCCGGTACTGTTGCCATCAGCTGATGATAGCCATAACGTTGAGTTAGCTTGTTCAACCATTGTTGAGAATACTTGTAGGCGCGATCGTATGAAGAAATCACAGCTTCATAAGTGCCATCATCTTGCTGTTTGAAACCGATATCGTTGCTAGCAGCGCCCAAGTGCTGGCGGCGAATCACAACTTCTGCCGTTTCCTGACGTAAATCGCCCTCAAAACCGTAAAGACGCTGCGCTTCTGCGTGGATTTCAACCTTATCTTTGAATCCCAGATCTTCTAACGCCATCACCAGAGCGTTTACATCTCTTAACTCGGTTTTGATAGCAGTAAAGTGCGACATGAGTTTAACTCTCCTAAGTTAATTTCAAATTTGAGATTGCAGATTTCAGATTTAATTAGATTTGAAATTTGAGATTGCAGATTTCAGATTTAATTAAATTTGAAATCTAAAATTTGCAATTTGCAATTCTCCTTCAATCTACTTCCAACGAGCCGATATCTTTTTTGAGCGTGAATCGTTTCAATTCCTCCATTAATCGAGTATCGTTAGAAGCAGTTCTGGCTCCCGCTTCAGCAGCCCAGAGTTTCAATTCGTCGATTTGGTGACGGGCGATCGCAGCCAATGGCACTGTCTCCTCAATCGATCGCAAAATATCCAAAGTGGTGAAATCTTGCCTTTGTCCAAACGCACGATACATCGCATCTACAATTACTTGCTCGATTTCCGCACCGCTGAAATTTTTGGCGCTTCTCGCCAACATTGCGAAATCGAAGTCGCGCATCCGACTGGGGCGCAAGCGCTGCAAATGCACTTTAAAGATTTCCATGCGTTCGGCTTCTGTAGGCAAATTCAAAAAGAAAATTTCATCAAATCTGCCCTTTCGCAACAATTCCGCAGGCAAAATTCGCACATTATTCGCCGTCGCCACAATAAACACCGGCGTCGTTTTTTCCTGCATCCAGGTAATCAAACTACCGAATACGCGCCGAGAAGTTCCCGAATCGCCATCGACGCCAGAGGCGATATTGCCAAACGCTTTATCAATTTCATCAATCCACAAAACGCAGGGCGCGATCGCTTCCGATATTTGAATCATTTGTCGCACGCGGCTTTCGCTTTCGCCGACAATTCCGCCAAACAATCTCCCCGTATCCAAACGCAACAAAGGTAAGCGCCATTCGTGGGCGATCGTCTTAGCAGAAAGCGATTTTCCAGTACCTTGAATTCCCACCAATAAAACCCCTTTAGGATTGGGAATACCGTAGCGTCTCGCATCTTCGGTAAACGCATCTTGACGCATCCGCACCCACTGCTTGAGATTTTCCAATCCGCCAACAGTTTTTAGAGATTCCGTGGTTTTGTAAAATTCTAAGATTTCCGTTTGGCGAATTGCCTGCTTTTTTTCATCCAGTACGGCATCAATAACTGTTTCATCTACTTTTTGTTTCTCCCCAATCAAAGCTTTCGCCAATACGCGCCTAATTCTAGCTCGACTCAATCCCTGACAAGCTTTAACTAATTGTTCTTTAGCTAATCCGCTCACCTTCAGATTTTCTGGTTTTACTAGAGAGTTAATCAGGTAATTAATTTCATGCACATCTGGCAAAGGGAAGTCAATCACCGTTGTTTCTTCCCTCAACTCCACTGGCAATTCTAAAGTGTGAGCGGTCAGAATTAAAGTTTGGCGACTGCGCTTTAGCGATCGCGCCAAATTCCGCAACTCCCTCACCACCGGCGCATTTCTATCCGTATAGGGAAATCTCAAAATCGGGTGCAAATCCCGCAGCACAAAAATAGTCGATTCCTGCTCATTTTGTTTTTGTTTAGCAGCTTCTTGGTCGCTTACCTTGGCAATGCGAGTTAACGCTCCCATTGCCGAGCCTTTATCCGCGCCGTTGTCATTCCAACCGCGCACAATATCCCAAAACAATAGTTTGCGCTTACTTCCACGTTCGGCTACTTGATGCAGCACTTCTTCCACTGGTTCTTCTTCAGCGGCGACAATGTACAGCAGCGGGTAAAGCGCCCGAATCATTAAATCCAGCTGTTGCACCAATGCTGCATGAGGAGCATTTTGTCCGCCTAAAACGGCAGAAGATGCTTCTGGTTGCTGGGGATTTTTACTCATTTCTCCTTCCCTTGACGCGATCGTTGACCCCGCACGCTGCTCCTGTGTAATACAATAATACATCTTTTTGTAGTATTACACAACCAACGCGATTACTCGCATTGCATACTTGATTTAGCTTAGCTTCACTTGGATAGAGTCGGTACGCCCTGTAAAAAAGCTCCACTTAACAGCAATACTGTTTGCGGATCGAGTTCGCCGTTCGCTTTCAAACCTTCAGCCTTCTGAAAACTCAGGATAGCTTTTTTCAAGTCGCCAAAAGACTGCGCTGTCTGCAAATACCCCAGCCGATGCAGATAATCAGCCGCTTGAGGGGGAGTTAAGTAGATATCCTGGGGGCGAAAAATCGGCAGGTACTGGTGACGCCAAACTTTGGCAAACACAGTGCGATCGAGTTGAAATATTTTTCCCCGTGCGGGGTCTGCAATTGTCGCCGTATCGGAACTCAAAGCCAACAAAGCCACCGCATGAGGAAGTTTGCGAACGCCGCTGAACAGCCAAACTGCCAACACACCAGGGCGATTGATTTGCTGCATTTGTTCCCAAGTTGGGCCCAGTTCGATCGCATCCATACCCAAAGCTTTGGCCGCTACAATTAACTGGGGCATGGAAGTTCCCATACGACTGGTTCCAGCTAAACGCGCCACGCTGGATTCGGTGCTATCCAGTCCCCAGCGACGCAACAAGGTAGCCAACGCCGCAGGCGCACAGCTGCTGGTGGAAGTTTGCTTAAACACGCCATTCGGTTGCAGGTTATCTTCAAGAGACGAGTAGATGGGAGCCAAAAAATAAGCTTCGGCGGAGGTAAACGCACCCAGTCCCAGTAAGGCAAGCAAAACTACTGCAATTATCTGCGATCGCGCCGTGTACCAGCTAACTGTGAAAGCCATACCGCAAATTCCTAACAAGATTACCCGTAGCAATGTCCAACTCACCTGCATACCGTAGAAACGCCATTCCAAAGGCAAAATCTGCATCTGCGGCACATTTAATGTTAGTATCAATAATGCGAAATAGAAACCTAAGAAAGCTAGCGATATCCACGATTTACCCTTAAACAAATCGTTTGCTGTCGCGCCATTTCGCAGCAATACCTTGCCAAAAACCATACCCAAACGAAATAGCAACGAACCCAACAACAAAGTGATAATTATCTCCAGTCCCATAAAAGCCACGCAGGTTTTTTCCAGCAGCTTGTTTCTTCGTTATTAATAATTATGCCCAATCAAGAAAAACTGCGTCAGCAGCTACTACAACTCGACGGTCGCGGTTATAAAGCTTACCGAGATATTGAAGGAAGCTACGAGTTTTCCGATTTCACTTTAATAGTCGATCGCACTCAAGGAGATCCCTTCGCCGCACCCAGTCACTTCCGCGTCAAGGTAGCAGGAGAAATCGCCGCTTTTCCCCCTCAACTATACCAAACCAAAAGCCGTGCGATCGCCCTGCGCGATTACCTCACTCGTCAGTTCGATCTCTACGCCCGCAGTATCGGTAAAAGACGCGGTACTGGCAACAGCGGTTTAATCGGAATTACCCGGATCGGACAAGAAGTTTTAGAACGCACTTCCGTATTAATCGACGATGAATTTGTGGAAGTGCGATTTGTGGTCGGACTACCCGCTGGTGGGCGACGTATTCTGGGGCACCAAGCTGTCGAAATGCTCTGCGAACAAATACCCCAAATTGTCGATCGCACTCTTAAATATTATCACCTGGATGCGAACAAAATTCAACATCACGTTGAAGTTGTCGAGGATGCAGATTGGATAAGGCAACAATTAACAGAACGCGGTTTAGTTGCTTTCATTCCCAACGGTGCCATTTTACCGCGACGCAGCGGCGTCGATGACCAACCTTTGCCAAATGAAGCGGTAGCATTTCAATCGCCAAAATCACTGCAAGTCGAGTTTAATTGTCCGAATCAAGGTTTAATTACTGGCATGGGTGTACCGACAGGCGTAACTTTGATTGTCGGCGGCGGATATCACGGTAAATCCACATTACTCAGAGCAATTGAATTAGGAGTTTACAACCATATTCCCAACGACGGACGCGAGTTAGTAGTAACGCATCCAGCCGCAGTGAAAATTCGAGCCGAAGATGGAAGGAATATTGTCGGCGTCGATATTTCTCCTTTTATTAACCATCTTCCCCAAGGCAAATCTACAACTAACTTCTCCACAACTAATGCCAGCGGTAGTACGTCACAAGCGGCAAATATTATCGAAGCATTAGAAGCAGATGCCAAAGTATTGCTAGTCGATGAAGATACCGCCGCGACTAATTTTATGATCCGCGATCGCAGAATGCAAGCCCTCATCGCCAAAGATAAAGAACCGATTACCCCATTTATCGATAAAGTGAAACAATTGTATGCCGATTGCAACGTTTCTACTATTTTAGTCATGGGCGGTAGCGGCGATTACTTTGAAGTGGCAGATACCGTCATCGCCATGCAAAATTTTCAACCCGAAGATGTGACAGCAAAAGCCAAAACGATCGCACAACAATACACCTACTCGCGCACCCCCGAAGGTGGCGAAAAATTCGGACAAATTACACCGCGAATACCCCTACCGGAAAGCATCGACCCCAGCTATCGTCAGAAACAAGTGCGATTAAAAGTTCGCGATGTCGATGAGATGGTTTTCGGTACAGAAGATATCGATTTATCGGCAGTCGAACAAATTGTCGATACAGCACAATCGAGAGCGATCGCAGCTGCAATGGTTTATGCCGTGCGAAAATATATTGATGGCAAACGCACATTAGCAGAAATTCTCGCCCTTGTCATGGCAGATATCGAATTTCAGGGTCTGGATATTTTGACACCTTTCCCTCAATGCGACTTGGCAATTTTCCGTCAATTCGAGTTAGCTGCTGCCATCAATAGGTTGCGATCGCTTAGCGTGCGTTAGGCATATCCTTTGCCTTTAAAAACCGCAGATGCACGCAGCCTATAGCAGATAAGATAAAATTCATCTGTGTTCATCTGTGGTGAAAATATTTTCCAGAAGACAACCATAAGTGATACCTAATCCAGGTTAGCTACCCCCTTTATCTTCTTCCTCTTCTCTTCGCGCTCTAAAACGCTATCGCGTTTCGCTTCGCTATCGCGTGTTTGCGGTTCCTTAAAAAAGGGGGTAATCAACGCGGATTTAGTATGATATAATGCGCTAGGTAAATTTTCCGAGAAATTAACCAAAAAAAGGGGGTTGCCTCCCATTGTAAGGGTGGTCATCAAAAAAAATTCCGAATTTCAACCTTTGTCCGCTCATTGCGTAGCCAATCCAAAATCCAAAATCTAAAATCGGGTGACCAAATGCAGATTATAAGCGAAATAATTTACGTAGAAACAGAAAAGGGAATCGGCATTTATAACATCACTCCTCAAATCGAGAAACTACTTCATGCCAGTTGCATTCAAAGCGGTCAAGTTTTGGTATTTTCTCGTCACACCACCACGGCATTAGCTATCAACGAAAACGAAGAAAGATTGTTAGAAGATGTCAAAGTACACCTGAGAAAATTAGCACCAGAATCAGACAAATATCTACACAACGACCTTCACCTCAGAAAAAATATCCCCGATGATGAACCTATAAACGCTCATTCTCACCTCATGGCAATGATGTTGAGTA
Source organism: Aerosakkonema funiforme FACHB-1375 (assembly GCF_014696265.1). Classification (GTDB taxonomy): domain Bacteria; phylum Cyanobacteriota; class Cyanobacteriia; order Cyanobacteriales; family Aerosakkonemataceae; genus Aerosakkonema; species Aerosakkonema funiforme_A. The sequence goes on from NZ_JACJPW010000004.1 coordinate 89,527, forward strand.
CCAGTGAAGTAATTCCTGTTGTAGATGGACAATTAGCATTAGGAACATGGCAATCTGTATTATTTTTTGACTTGGATGGGCCACGAAAAAGAACATTGTTTATCCAAATCAGCGGTTTCTAAACCCATTTGTAACGGTAAAATGAGATAGGCAACAGATTATTTGCGTATAACACTGGGCAATCCGTCTGCTGTCGTTGGAGAGAACAAGAGAGGAGATATGACTGCCGAAGTATCTGTAAACTGCGCCGTAGACTGCGTTAACGGTTGCGTTTTGGGCGAAAAATGTCCCAATCGGGAACATATAGCAAAGGCAACAAGTTTCATGAACGAAACTTCGTTGGATAAAATGCACGAAATAGCTGAGGCAGCCTTGCGAAAGAAAATGTCGCAGCCACCCAAATGGGTAATTCCCGATTTTCCGGAGTAACAAAAGTGACCAGAGGAGTGCGATCGCATTTGTTGAAAAAGTGCGATCGCTTCTTACCTACAATTGCGGCGTATATAACTACTGGATGTCACACTCTGTTAGTTTCGCGATCGAGGCTGGCATTTTTGTAGTTTTGACGCAAGCGCAGAAAGAATATTCCACCACTTTTCAAAAGCAGCACCATCTGGGGCGACTTCTCTATACTTAAACCACAACCAGTCCAACATTCCTCCAGGCAAGTGACCAGATGGTGCTGTTGAGTTAAAAGTAAGATCTTTCGTAGAAGCAACCCAGGTATTAATTCCATTTCCCCAACCTACATACTTACTAAAACAGCAATAGATTTCGTACTCTGCATTCCAAGTACCGCCAACGTCTTTCCAAATGCTTGTTTGTACGCTGAAGCCAAAGCGTCCTTGGCTATATTTAACCCACAGTCGATCGATCGTAAGTAAATCTGCACATGGAAGTTTCTTAATATCTTCTTGTCTCAACCATTTTTCTGAAGAGCGATCGCATATCCTAAGCACGATTGCGGTAGTTTCCCGATCGGCTTCTTGCCATTCCCTTGTTGCCAGTAAATTTCGTAACCGAGAGTAATCTATTCCACACTCAGAACTAAGATCGTCAGGAGCGATCGTTTCCGTCGGTAATGAGTTAATGTCGGAACTAACATCTGTTAAAGGAATTGCTATATTCGCAGTCAAAGCTGTTGTCGGTACAGAATTGAGTGCTGACAGCGCTTCATCTGCCGATTGGTAACGCTGACGAAAGTCATAGCGCACCATCTTATCTAAAACATCAGCAAACTCAGAACTTACCTGTACAAAATTGCGCCAAACAATTTCACAAGTTCGCGGATCTTCCGGTAATTGTCTGGCATTTAACCCTGTGGCAGCTTGGATACCGATGATTCCCACAGCAAAAATATCGCTGCTAAAGCGCGGCTTACCTGCCATTTGTTCGTTTGGCATATATCCTGGTGAACCAACAGCAATAGTTAAGCTAGTTTCACCTTCGGAAGTAATCACCTGAGAGCCAAATTGTTTGACTGCGCCAAAGTCAATCAAAACCAGTTTTCCATCTAGTCGGCGTCGAATTAAATTGGAAGGTTTGATATCGCGATGAATAACATTTTGCTGATGAACAAATACTAAAATTTCCAGAATATCCCGCAATAGAACAATAACTTGAGCTTCATTTAATTGCTGACCCGCTGACAATTCCCGCTTAAGTTCGTATCCGGCAATGAATTCTTGAACTAAATAAAACTCTTGTTCTTCTTCAAAGTGGGCGAAAAGTCGCGGAATGCGATCGTGATTTCCCAACTGATATAAAACTTCTGCTTCCCGATTAAACAACCGCCTTGCCGCTTGCAAAGCTGATGGATTATCGGCAGTTTTCGGCTTCAGTTGCTTGACAACACACTGAGGATTGCCCGGTAAATGCCTATCCACAGCCAAGAAGGTTGTACCGAAACCCCCTCCTCCCAAGTGGCTGATAATTTGGTAGCGCCCTCCCAGTGTTTTTCCCTGCATCGGATTGCCGCCGCGCCGTGACGCCGTTACTCGAATTGTTGGTTGATACCAATTTTGGCACAAAATGCTGAGCCTACTTGGTAGTCTCTGGCAACAAAACTGCTAATTTCCCGATTTTGCCGCTAACTGTGTGAGTATAGATACTTAATTTGAGGTGGATGGGTAGCTGGTGCGATCGCATTTCGGTATAAGAGAAAATCCCGCTTACCCCAGCACAGTCAAATCAACAGCATTAGCATTATTCAATAATTTCCTTGACAGCATTCCAGTAGTGGTTATAATACTTTTGCTCCAAACAAACAAAAACTACCTTCTCAACTGAACTATTCCTCTCAAGAAAACCTTTAACTTCACGGACAGCGATTCTAGACGCTTCTCTCCTTGGAAAACCCAACATACCTCTGCTAATAGCTGGAAAAGCGATCGTCCTTACCGAGTATTCTTCAGCCAACGCCAAGCAGTTGCGATAGCATTCAGCCACAGCCAACATCCGTTCATCATTATTATTACCCTTCTGCCAGAGCGGAGCGACTGTATGAATAATCCACCGTGCTGGGAGGTTATAGCCACTGGTAATTTTAGCTTCACTCTTAGAAGAGCGATTGAGTCGATCGCATTCTTCTCGAAGCCGATCGCCAGCTGCACGGTGAATCGCAGCATCTACAACACTACTACCCGAAAAGTATGGATCGGTTGTGTTGACGATCGCATCCACCTTTAGTTTAGTAATATCACCTTTAATAATTGATATTCGATTTGTTAACATTTTCTATTCTCCCAAATAATTTTTGGTTGAAGATGTGGGCGGGTGCGATCGCATCTCGCTCGCTACTTCCATTCTACTTGAACAGCTTTGATCTCCTGTTCGTTGTATGCGGTGAGGTTGGCCTTTACATTCCCGTTCGACCAGCCCATACCTGTGACATGATACTTGTAGTTGTCTCCGTATTGCGAGCGGGCTAATTCTACTGCTTTAATTCCCGCCGGACTATTTACCGTGAACTGCATGATGCCAGTAAGTAATACTATACTTGCTACCCCAAGAATGAATGCAAATTTCGGAGTCGAGGCAGAATGACCGGATTTAAGGCTTGCCGATATTACAGGTGCAGCACGCAGTTGTGTATAGATCCAGCCGAGAAGGGCGATCGACATAATTTTAACTAAAAACGATATACAAAGATTAACTGGATAGAGGCGAAATTCAATCGCCCAGAGTTCTGCTGGCTTCAAAAAGGGAAGCAGTATGAATATGTTGCTAACCATGTTAGAGATCCCAAAAGCGGCGAACCATCTGACTATCTCAACAGCACGCAGGCTACCCCGGAGGAGAAACACACCCGCTACCACAATAACTAAGCCGTTCCACGAATAGTTATATCTCAAACTGGACGAAAAACTTTGCTCTTGTGATGTGTAATAGAAAAAGTACGCGATATCGAGAATCCCAACCGCGATCAGCACAATTCCCACCCGCTTCAAAATAGTCCGATAATTGTACATTTGTTTTAAGGTATAAGGGTTGAATCATAGTTAATCTGGCTCATATCTTATTTATGAAATCTAACTGCTGGTGTTACCTTGAAACTTCAACACGCCATTCTTCAGCTGATATCTCTGCTGTTTCTATGGCTTTCCTACAGAATGTATGAATATCTTGTGCTGATAAGTTGACTTCAATGAAAGCCCCATTATCCAGTTTTCGCGTACTACGAAAGTCTTTTTCGTTCGACCCTATAAAACGAGGAAATTGTTGCATAATTTCTTTGAAGTAATCTGGTTCTAAATCAGCGATTTTATTCAAAGTAACTTCCAGAACATCTCGCCAACTTCTCACATGATATTCCTGCCCAAAAAAATAAAGTCGTTTTGGAGTAGTCCCAGTTATTGAACTATTTGTGTAGGAAGGTTGTACCGATTCATCGCCAAAATAGTTCCAAATTTGTAGGGCAATATCAGCAAGATACCCCGCTCGTTTTTCAATATCTTCTTTACGCCAAGATGTTTGAGATTGAAAATACTTATTTAACTCTAAATGGCTATTTTGAAAGTGAGATATCTTAATTTCAAAACTAGCGTTATAAAGTTCTGAATTGTAAGCTGTGAGCGTTAAATTTCCCAAAGTATGTTGGAGAAGTTCATGTGTTATAGCCCAATCTTCTCCTAAGTGTTCCTTCCACCAATCACTTAAAGTTTGTGGCATGATGTGTTCAATGGAAAGCCCCTCGAAAGAAACTTGTTCCTTATGTTTAAAAGATTCTTCTATAGATTCGAGAATAAGCTTGCCCTTTTCAGCGCGATTGCTCCCGTACAATTTTACATCAAGCAATCTATCTCTAAACTCTGCATCTTTTGGATAATCTCGGTTTTGAAGAGTCAATTTTAATCTATCGACAAAATTATCAGATACAAGATTGGTACTTTTACTCACTTGTGAGTATAGTAAAGCAAAAATCCTGTTTAGCCCTCTGGTTTGAATATTGCAAACAAAGCGACGAAGGATAAAATTTTCAATAACTTGAAGAACAAAAACAAATTCTTCCTTAGTAATTTTATTCTTCATCCAATCATCATAGCAATTTAAAAGGAATGGATAGACAGTTGCAATATCTAAGCGATTTAAGCGGTGAAGATGTTTCCGCACAATTTCATTAGGCTCTCGCTCTGGATTCAAAAGTATTGCATAATATTGGGAGAATACACACAAATCCTTTAAATAGGAAAGCGCATCGTTATTACTAATTCTATCTTTGATTTCAAAATAAATTTCATTCTGCTTAATTTCCACACCACTTTTAGTCAGATAGTGACGAATAAACTCTGTCAAGTCTTCACCTAGCAATTTTTGCATAGGTTGCCAATATTGAGTATATACAGACTCTTGTTCTTCTGTATGGATTCGCATGAAAAAATAATTGCGAATCAAATCCGCTTGAGTAAGAGGTCTTCCCTTGGCATTCAGACTTTCAAAAACTAAATAAGGATCGTCATCCGCACTGAGAACGACACTTACAAGAGAAAGATTGCTACAAATAACTTTCTTGATTTTTTGAAGTTCTAATCTTTCTTTGTTTAGCCGAAGCTGTTTTTCAAAAAATCTATAGCATTCTAAAATCCCACTTTCATTAACTTGAGATACTGAATCTATTATCTGGTGGAATGCTACACGATCTACTTGTGTAGGCTGTAATTTATAATAATCCGGTCTATCTTCATAAGAATTGACGAGAAACCTATCATTGATTTCTGCTGCTAATTTTTCCTCTGACTGTTTTGCCGTATCTCTCAAAGCAGAAAGCAATATAAAAATAGTAGTCAATCGCTGTTGTCCATCAATCAATAAATACTTGTTGACACCTTCAGGAACAGATGTGGTAGGCATGGTGACAATAGAACCCATAAAGTGAGGACGAGGATTATCTGCCTTACAGAGTTCTACAATATCGTTCCACAATGCTTGCCACTCTGGTTTTTTCCAGCTATATTGTCTTTGGAATAGAGGTACTACATATTGCTGTGTTCCTTCAATTATTTTTTGTAGCTTTGTTTCTGAGGCTTGCATTTATTTCTACTCCTTTATAGTCGTCAATTATAGCATTATTACCCTGGCCTTCCCCATTGATGGTAGTTCGCAACCAGACTAACAGAGCTAACCTCTGTTACGATCTGCATTTGCTCTATAAACACATATTTTTTCTATATTCCATATTCAATTTACTGTCAAGATATATTCAATAAAGTTCGCTTTTCGAGACTTGGAATTACAAATTTAGCTTATGTACTGTCCGCTCAAGCTATCGCCTGAGTATAATAGATACTGAGGGGGTGAGGGTGAGGCTTTATGAAATGCGATCGCATTTTTTTAAACCACAATTCCAGTTGAGCTAATTTCGTGAATTTTTTCATTACAAATCCTTGCAACTTGTTTGCTTAGCACATCTGACTTTAAAGCAATTATCTCTAATAAACCAGCTTTCTAGGCACAAATCAACCAGACAAACATAAATCTGGCTACTCCAACAGCCAAAACTGTCCCCTTCTATGGCAACCTGAAAAACAGAGAGGAACCGCCAAAGTAAAGAACAGGTTATGCAAACTCTGCCCAATCCAACCGCCACCAGTCAACCCACTTTCGATACCACCATCAAGCGGCGCAAAACCCGTCCCGTTAAGGTGGGAAATGTGACGATCGGCGGTGGCTATCCAGTTGTCGTACAATCGATGATCAACGAAGATACCCTCGACGTGGAAGGGTCTGTTGCTGCGATTCGTCGCTTGCACGAGATTGGTTGCGAAATTGTCCGCGTTACAGTTCCCAGTCTCGCACACGCCAAAGCATTAGCGGAAATCAAACAAAAACTTCTCAAAACTTACCAAGATGTGCCGCTAGTCGCCGACGTGCATCACAATGGTATGAAAATTGCCTTGGAAGTTGCCCAGCACGTTGACAAAGTGCGGATCAATCCGGGATTGTACGTATTTGAAAAGCCAAAATCCGATCGCACCGAATACACCAAAGCCGAATTTGACGAAATTGGCGAAAAGATTCGCGAAACTCTAGAACCGCTGGTAGTTTCCCTGCGCGACCAAGGTAAAGCTATGCGTATCGGCGTCAATCACGGTTCCCTCGCCGAAAGAATGGTGTTTACCTATGGCGATACTCCCGAAGGTATGGTAGAGTCTGCTTTAGAATTCATTCGCATTTGCGAATCTCTCGACTTCCGCAACTTGGTTGTTTCCCTGAAAGCTTCGCGAGTGCCGGTGATGTTAGCAGCTTATCGCTTATTGGCACACCGCATGGATGAACTGGGTATGGACTACCCCCTGCATTTGGGCGTCACGGAAGCGGGAGATGGGGAATACGGTCGCATCAAGTCTACTGCCGGGATTGCTACACTTTTAGCTGATGGCATTGGGGATACTATCCGGGTTTCTCTTACCGAAGCTCCGGAAAAAGAGATTCCCGTCTGCTATAGTATTCTGCAAGCTCTGGGATTGCGGAAAACAATGGTGGAGTATGTCGCCTGTCCTTCCTGCGGTCGCACCTTGTTTAACCTAGAAGAAGTCCTGCACAAAGTACGGGAAGCCACCAAACATCTCACGGGGTTAGACATAGCAGTAATGGGCTGCATTGTCAACGGCCCTGGAGAAATGGCAGATGCCGACTACGGTTATGTTGGCAAACAGCCCGGTTATATTTCCCTGTATCGCGGCAGAGAAGAAATAAAAAAAGTCCCAGAGTCTCAAGGTGTTGAGGAGTTAATCAACTTAATCAAAGCAGACGGTCGGTGGGTAGATCCTTAAAAACCCTATCCGGTGTTGAATTTGGCTAAGCACAATAGTGGTATTCACTGAACATTTCCACAAAAAGCCTGTGTTAAATTGGGCTTACTCCCATTGCAGTTTTTCCCTTCCGGCTCAGAGATAAAGATGGTTATAGCAAAACGTGGACTCGTTTTAGGTGCAACAGCCGCAGTATTGACGACTGTGGCAGTAACCGGCGCTGGTATTCACCTTTCAAGTCAAGCTTTCTTTCGCGATAGTCCAAAAGAATTGGTTGATGAGGTCTGGCAGATAGTCGATCGCAACTACGTAGACGGTACCTTCAACCAAGTTGATTGGCAGAAAGTTCGCAACGAATATCTGAGCCGGAACTACACCAGCAAGGAGGAAGCTTACAAGGCAATCCGGGAAATGTTGAAAAAACTGGATGACCCTTACACCCGGTTTATGGACCCCGAAGAATTCAAGAGTATGCAAATTGATACCTCTGGGGAACTGACTGGTGTTGGTATTCAACTTTCCCAAGATGAAGACAGCAAAAAACTGGTTGTAATCGCGCCGATTGAAGGTACGCCAGCGGCTAAAGCTGGGGTGCTTGCCAAAGATATCATCCTCAAGATAGATGGCAAGAGTACCGATGGTATGGATGTCAACGATGCAGTCAGCTTGATCCGAGGCCCAGTGGGTACAGAAGTGACGCTGACTGTGATGCGAAACAATCAGCAAAAGATATTTAAGCTGAAACGCGATCGCATCGAAATCCATCCCGTCCGCTACAGTCGCACTCAAGATATCCCCGGCGGCGTTGGCTACATCCGCCTGAATCAGTTCAGCGCCAATGCAGCAGGAGAAATGCGTGCGGCAATTCAAGCACTAGAAAAGCAAGGAGTTTCTGGCTACGTTTTGGATCTGCGTTCTAACCCAGGCGGACTCCTCTACGCCAGCATCGATATTGCCAGAATGTGGTTGAAAGATGGTGGCATTGTCTCCACAGTAGACCGTCAGGGAGTAAGCGATCGCCAAAAAGCAAACAACCGCCAACTTACCAATAAACCCTTAGTTGTGCTGGTGGATGGCGGATCGGCAAGTGCCAGCGAAATTCTCTCTGGGGCGCTGCAAGATAACCAACGCGCCGTCCTCGTCGGCACAAAAACCTTCGGCAAAGGCTTAGTGCAGTCAGTACGCGGACTGGGTGACGGTTCCGGACTGGCAGTGACGATCGCTAAATACTTCACCCCCAGCGGTCGGGATATCAATCACGCCGGTATCGTACCAGATGTGACGATCGAACTCAACGATGCCCAACGGCAAGAATTGAGCCGCAACCGCGAGGAAATCGGCACCAAGGCAGACCCCCAATACGCCAAAGGTTTGGAAGCGTTGCAACAGCAAATTGCCAAACACGGCAGGTCAGCTTCTGCGACCCGATGAAATAAGTTGGTTAGGGGTGGGTTTCCCAACTCGCCCCTACCGGACTCTTACTCCCTTCCCGCTCAAAGAATATGTATTGCTTAGGGGGAGCGGGGGAGAAAAGAACAACAGGTAACTTGCGATCGATAATCTTACGGTGGCAAGGAGTAATTGGGGACTGGAAATACTAATGAAATAAAAATTATTAGTTGAAAATAAAACTTTATTGAAATTAATAAATAATAAACTTTATTGTAAAACAAAATCAGATTTTTATGACAGTCTGTTAAAAAGTGGTTAACCTGTTATTAAATACGAGGTAAGTTTTCAAATAGGTGAGTTAATCCTGACAAGGTAAGCTCAACCATTAACAACCGAGAAGTCTGTTGTGTAGGGGCGGGTTAAACCAGCCATCTATAAAAAAATCCACAATTTTGCACGCACCCGCTCGTCAGTTGTGAGTAGTCAGTTGAAAAATTTATCGTCAACGGACAACTGACAATAGACTCGGACATTCTACTAAACGGCTTCTATCAAAATCTACAGGCGCGTAGGGGAAGTTGAGCGAGAATTTCAGTTATTTAACCAGCAAACTGGCCAAACTCACCCTTACTACTCGAAAAACATTTGCTATCCACTGTCACAAGCGGCAGCTGCACTCTTAAGCAAGTTGACAGCGACGCGAAAAGGAGGATTTATGAACGAAAAAGTCGTTTCCAGTTTTCGTAATGTGGCGATCGTTGGCCCCTATCTGAGCGGCAAAACAACATTTCTAGAAAGTATCTTGTTCGTCACAGGTGCGATTACTCGCAAAGGCAGCATCAAGGATAAAAATACAGTAGGAGATAGCGCCCCAGAAGCACGCGATCGCCAAATGAGCGTCGAGATCGCAACCGCCTGCACCGAATACGACGGCGTGCGGTTCACGTTCCTCGACTGTCCCGGATCGGTGGAATTCTCCCAGGAAACTTATAATGCTTTAATTGGTGTAGATGCAGCGGTAGTGGTTTGCGAACCAGTAATCGATCGCGTCCTCACCCTCGCCCCCCTATTCAAATTCTTAGACGACTGGGAAATTCCCCACCTAGTCTTCATCAACAAAATGGATCGGGCGAACAACAACTTCATGGACGTACTGCACGCCCTCAAAAACGTCTCCAGTCGTCCGTTAGTACCGCACCAATATCCGATCGGTCAAGGAGAAAACCTCGTTGGCTTTATCGATCTAGTTACCGAACAAGCTTACCACTATCACCCAGGTGCGCCAGCAGACCCCGTTCCCTTCCCCGCCGAACTCAAAGAACAAGAACACGCAGCGCGGACGGAAATGTTAGAAGAGTTGGCTAACTTTGACGACCACCTTTTGGAAGAACTGCTAGAAGAAATCGAACCGCCCCAAGAAGAAATTATCCAAGACCTGAAAATGGAATTGGGCGCAGATCTAATCGTGCCAGTATTCCTGGGTATTGCCGAAAAAGATTTTGGCGTTCGACCCCTACTGCAAGCCTTGCTGCGGGAAGCACCCACCCCAGAAACCACATTGGGACGGCGGGGAATTACCCTCAGTGGCGACGCACCTCTAGCGCAAGTGCTGAAAACCTACTTCACTCCCCAAGGTGGCAAACTTTCCCTCGTGCGAGTTTGGCAAGGTACTCTCACAGATGGCGCAGTTCTCAACGGCGTGCGTGCTGGCGGACTCTACCGTCTCGCAGGTCAACAACAAAACGGCATCCAAGAAGCCAAAGCCGGCGAAATTGTGGCTGTGGGACGTTTGGAGGGCATAAAAACGGGGGATACCCTATCGACTAATAGCGGACAACCGGCGTCAGAATTACCCAAAGCGGAACAACTGACGCCGGTTTACGCTTTGGCGGTAACAGCCGAAAAGCGCAACGATGAAGTGAAAATCAGCAGCGCCTTTGGCAAACTGATCGAAGAAGACCCATCCTTGAGTTGGGAACAACACGGCGATACTCGCGAAGTTATTCTCTGGGGTCAGGGAGAAATTCACTTGCAAGTAGCCTTAGACCGGTTGCGCCGCAAGTACAATCTGCCGATGAGTACGCACCTGCCGCAAGTTCCTTATAAAGAAACTATCCGCAAAGCTGTTTCGTCCGTTCACGGGCGCTACAAGCACCAAAGCGGCGGACACGGACAATTCGGCGATGTTTATCTGGACATCAAACCCCTGTCTCGCGGGGAAGGCTTCAACTTTAATGAGAAGATTGTGGGCGGAGTGGTTCCGCGCCAGTACATTCCTGGTGTGGAAATTGGTGTGCGGGAGTCTCTGGCACATGGGCCGTTGGGTTTCCCGGTGGTCGATGTGGCGGTGACGCTGATCAATGGTTCTTACCACACTGTCGATAGTTCGGAACAAGCATTCAAGCAAGCAGCGCGTTTGGCAATGCAGGAAGGAATGCCCAAGTGCGAACCGACGTTGTTGGAACCGATTACTGCTGTTGAGGTTTGTACGCCTCAAGAATTTACTTCTAAGGTAATGCAATTGCTGACTGGACATCGCGGCCAAATTTTGGGCTACGAAGGTCGGTCGGATTGGAAAGGTTGGGATAAGGTTTCTGCTTATTTGCCGCAAGCGGAAATGCAGAACTTTATTGTGGAGTTGCGATCGCTTACTATGGGTGTTGGCTTCTTTAACTGGAAGTTCGACCACCTGCAAGAAGTACCGGACAAGCTAGCAGAAAAGGTGGTGGCAACTAGCGGTAACGGCAAGACTAACGGCAACGGTCACCGCTAATAAGATTTCAGATTTGAGATTTCAAATTTCAGATTTCGATCGTTAAATTTGAATCTGAAATCTGCAATTATGTATGGTAGGGCATCGGGCAGCTGATGCCCTATTTGATGAGCAAAACTGACAAGATTTTTAGTAAATATGGAAAATACACAAACTTGGTATATTGTCAAGCGCAATGAAGGTCACTGCGATATTCTGCCTAGCGATCGCGTGGAAGGTAAGGAAGATGCAAATATAGTAGAAAAATGGGGGCCAATTGCTTCGAGAGATGAGGCGATCGCACGTCGCGTCGGATTGATTCGCGCCGGCAAATGTCAACCAGTTTAAACAATTATAAATAATTTGTGGCCGGACGTGGGAAGCAATCTCCTACTCCATGCCCAAATTCAACTTGTCATACAATATAGATAGATGCAGTCAGACATCATACAAATAATGCGGCAAAGACTTGACAATTTGTATATTCTTTGAAAAAATTATAATTTTCTTAATAATTGGGAAGTTAATTCTAGTAATAAAAATGAAAACTCTTACTAAAGATGTCTATTCACCTAGTCAAATAGAATCTATCGATCCATGCAAATCAAAATTGGAGAAAATTGGTTTTACTTTTGTCGATCTATTTGCAGGAATAGGAGGATTTAGAATTGCATTAGAAGAACTGGGTGGGAAATGTTTAGGTTATTCCGAAATTGATAAAGCAGCGATCGAAGTTTATGAAAAAAAATTTATTAATAATTCTAATAGCGCGGATATCAGGTTAGGAGATATTCGCAATATCGATAAATTTCCTTTTCAAGTAGATGTAGTAGTGGGTGGAGTGCCCTGCCAGCCTTGGTCTGTAGCTGGTAAGCTTAAAGGGTTCGACGATCCCAGAGGCGAACTTTGGTTCGATACCCTGAGAGTTGTGAGAATAAATCAACCCAAAATTTTTATATTTGAAAATGTAAAAGGCTTAATTGAACCAATAAATAAAAAACATTTTGAGCATCTAGTACGTAGCTTTCAAAGCATAGGATACTTTGTCAAATGGCAGCTACTAAACTCTTATGATTTTGGTTTGCCACAAAATCGGGAAAGAGTTTTTATAGTAGGGATAAGAAAAGATTTAGAAAACGCCCAAGAATTTAGCTTTCCAGAACCATTGGAAATTAAACCTAAACTCTATAGCTTTATTGATGGGGTAAAAGATTGCAGTAATTTTAATAAATCAAAAATCGAACCTCAAATTTTATATGGAGATAAGAAAATACCGCGATCGAGAAATCGGTTTCAAAAAGATGATGAATTAAATGATTTTTTTGTCTTTTGCGATACTAGAGATGGTCACACCACTATTCATTCCTGGGATATTATCAGGACTAGCGAAAGAGAAAAATTGATTTGTTATACCATTCTGAAAAACAGGAGAAAGAAAAAATATGGCTCAAAAGATGGAAATCCTTTATCTTTTGAAGATTTGGCAGAATTAATCCCCGACCTCAAACAGGAAGAACTAGACAAGCTAATTAGAAAGAATATTCTTCGGTATGTAAAAAACCAAGGATATGAGTTTGTCAATTCTAAAAATTCGGCAGGAATCAATGGCATTTATAGAATCTTCCTACCTCATTCAGATATTATACCTACATTGACAGCCACAGGCAATAAAGATTATATAGCAAACATTTCTATAGAAGGCTGTGAAAATCCTGAAGAATATAAAGATAAATTTATTAAAGAGATTTACCAAACCAAAATTTTTAAACCTATTTCTGCTAAAGATGCTGGAAAGTTGCAAGGATTCCCCGATTGGTTTATCATGGCAAAAAATGAAAGTAGTGCTAAAAAACAATTTGGCAATGCTGTTACCGTATCGGTTGTTTCCAACTTGATGAAATCATTACTAACGCAGGTTAATTTTTATAAAGGATATGATAGTGCTACCGAATATGGTATTGATGATGAGAAAGAATTAAAGCATCAGGCCAAACAAGACATTAATTTGCAGGTAGAAGCAAAGAAAGAGGCCAAACAAGAAATTCATGCTTTAGTAAAGTTTGTTGCAGATACGCAAAGTGCAATCCAGAATAAAGCGACAAAAGATATCGAACAATTAGCGATGTCTTTCCAAGATACTCAGAAAGCAATTGAACAAAATACCCAAGCTGTAGCAAATGCTTTGGTGAACAGCGAAAAACAGGCACGTGAGTGGCTTCAACAAACAATTCAAGTAGGAGGAGAAGTTCTTAATTTTATATGGAAAATAGTAAATGAGTTATGGAGCAGATATTGGCGAGATCGAATAATAGATGCGATTAGAGGCCAAAGACCAAAGCATTTTAAAGCTAAAGAAGTTGTCAGAAAGCTTAAGCAAGATTATCCCTATGAAACAAATCGGCAAATTGCTAATCGTTTAATTTATGAAAAGGCATTGTTTGTCACAATAACAACACCGTTACCAATACTAGCGGCTGGAATTCCTAAAGTAGGGACTATCGCATCAAAAATAACTGTAAAATTTTTAGGTATCAGAGGGCTACTGGTAGAAATGATTTATCAAATCGGAGTTTGCTACGGTTTTGATGAATTTAAAGAAGGTGATTATTTAATAATTTTTACTTGGGCTTTGCGAAGAGAGAAACTCGCAAAGTTAGGTATTGATTTTTTATTATCAGATTCAATACCTGACCCGCTCATTCCCGCCGTTACTAATATGATTGTGTTTTTATCAGTTGGGTATGCAGCCTGTGAGTTTTATGAAGCCAAGGCAAAAGGAGCAGGAAGCCCAATAGCCTCAATAGAGGCTTATACGTCTTTACTGCGAAAAATCGATGCTTATTTAGAAGAAGCTATTTTGGAACAAAGAACTATAGAAGCTACTGTAGATGAAGCGATCACCGTAAAAGAGAACCTAGAATCAATCTGAGGAGAAAGCGAACCTAAAGATTTAGTTTGTAGGTTGGGTTGAGCGATAGCGAAACCCAACACCAACCGACTCAATATTAGCCAAACCAACAAAAGGCAATACCCATCAATAAGCTAACTAAAAGCTATGGAATATCGAAGAGCAAAAATAGAGGGAGGGACATACTTTTTTACCGTCGTCACCCACAATAGACGAAAATTTTTATGCCAACCCGATAACATATCCCTACTAAGAAACGCTTTTCGATACGTAATGGAACACCATCCATTTAAAATAGATGCTATTGTCGTGCTACCAGAGCATATCCATTCCATTTTGACTTTACCAGATGGAGATTATAACTTCTCCAAACGTTGGCGTTTAATTAAAAATTACTTTACTCGGAGATGTGCTGTGGAGTATAAGACGAAAATATCAAAATCAAGGCAAAATAAACAAGAGCAGGCGATTTGGCAACGTCGCTTTTGGGAGCATCAAATACGAGATGAAAAGGATTTTACCAATCATGTAGAGTACATACATTACAATCCCGTAAAACATGGATTAGTATCAGCACCGAAGGATTGGGAATATTCTAGTTTTCATCGTTATGTCAGAGATGGAATTTACGATCTAGAATGGGGTGCAGAGGAGGAAATTTTATTTGATGAAAGTATCGGAAATGAGTGATTTTGGCAGTAGGTTGGGTTTCGTTACCTCAACCCAACTAGATCGAAGGCTTTGTTGGGTTTCGCTACTGCATAGAGATTTTGGTCTTAGGTTGGGTTGAGGTAACGAAACCTAAATAAATCAAAGGACTTGTTGGGTTTCGCTATCACTCAACCCAACCTACTGAGAAGATGGGATAAAATTTGGTAATTAACCATGAAAACACGACAGTTAGGGAAAAGCGGACTTACGGTTTCTGCGATCGGCTTAGGTTGTATGGGAATGTCGGATTTCTACAGCGATCGCGACGATGCTGAATCAATTGCTACCATTCATAGAGCGTTGGAATTGGGGATAACCTTTCTCGATACCGCCGATATGTATGGGCCATTTAAGAACGAAGAATTGGTGGGAAAAGCGATCGGCGATCGACGCGATAAAGTAATTTTAGCTACCAAGTTCGGTATCGTTCGCAGTGAAGATGCAAGCTTTCGCGGTATCAACGGTAAACCGGAATATGTACGTAGCGCCTGCGAAGGTAGTTTGCGGCGTCTTGGCGTAGAAACGATCGATCTTTATTACCAGCATCGAGTCGATCCCAACACACCCATTGAAGAAACCGTCGGCGCAATGGCGGAACTGGTAAAAGAAGGCAAAGTTCGCTATTTGGGACTTTCCGAAGCGAGTTCGGAAACATTGCGTCGCGCTTACTCGGTACATCCCATTACCGCATTGCAAAGCGAATATTCCCTATGGAGTCGCGATCCGGAAGACGGAATTCTCGACACCTGTCGAGAACTCGGCATCGGTTTTGTTCCCTACAGTCCACTCGGACGCGGTTTTCTCACAGGTCAAATTAAAAAATTCGAGGATTTAGCTCCCGATGATTATCGCCGTCAATCACCCCGTTTTCAAGGGGAAAACTTTGAGAAAAACCTGGAATTGGTACAACGCATCGAAGAAATAGCGCAACAAAAAGGTTGCCTTCCCGCACAATTAGCTTTAGCTTGGGTATTAGCGCAAGGTGAAGATATTGTTCCCATTCCCGGTACCAAACGGCGCAAATATTTAGAGGAAAATGTCGGTGCAGTCGATGTGGAATTGACACCGGAAGATCTCCAACGCATCGATGAAGTTGCACCCAAAGGTGTCGCCGCTGGATTGCGCTATCCCGAATCAGGGATGAGTGCAGTCAATCGTTGATACCAAGCAATTGGAGACTGAGAATAAAAGGAGGAAGGCAGTTTTTTTACTCAAAACTCTGTACAGATGTTGTGTGCAAAGTCCTTACAAACTGAAAACTCAAAACTCTCCTAGTCCCTAGCCCCTAGCCCCGACGCCCTAGCCCCTTTCATATGACAAACGGTTCCATCGCGCTACTATTCCACTCGTGCTGGAACCATTCAGCGATAAACGGACGCACGATAAATTTTGGCGATCGACCTTCCTTAACATCAATTCGTAAAAAAGAATAAGGTCGTCGCTTATTTTTACCCTGTCCTTCACGACCCACAAATAACAGAGATTCTGCTATCTTTCGGCTGGAAATGCCAGCAGCATCCTCAAAAGTTTCCGTCAATTCTGGCCCCTCAATTCGCTGACGGCGCAAGCTATAACCGCTACCACCGCAAACAATCCAGTTGAGATGAGAATCAGCGTGTCCGGTATCGCCAGTGCGAATATATTCCAAGCAGTGCGCGTGACCGTTTAAAATTAAATCCACTAGCGGACGACCTTCTGGTAGCGAACCCACTGCTGAAGAAACTTCATCTAATACTTGGCGGAGGCGACGGCGAACTGCCAATGTTTGTCCTTGATACCACTTCGTCGCTTCGGTAACATAAGGGGGATGGTGAAAATAAATTATACGTCCGCGCACTTCTTTTGTGTGCCAGGATGCAATTAATTTTTGTTTTAGCCAATCAAGTTGTTCAAAATCGGTAACGGTTGTTTCATTCGATGCCAATTGTTTGTTGATGTCCAGTTCCATTTCGTCAATTTGCTCTAATTTTGCCTGCAAATCGTTGATATATTCAGCTTCTTCCGGTAAGTTCGGATCGAGATTGCCAGAGGTATCGAGGATTTGCTCTTTTTCTTGTTCCAGTTGAAGAAGACGCTTTTCTAATTCGCGCCGATAAGCTTTGCCTTTGCGAGTTGTAGGTAGGGGTAGTGGCGCGTTAAAGGTATTCGAGTCAACCGCAAAAAAGTCAATGCCGCCATAACGGAATGTGTAATAGCGATTGGGTAAGCGGGTAAAGCGTCCTGGTTGATAAGAAAGACAGCGCCCTGTATCGGTTTTGGCAGTATAATATCGGTCAAGATGACGGCCAAGTTCTGCCTGGTTCTGGAAAGCTTTGAGATAGTCAAGAAAAGCCTGTGCGTAAGCTTTGCCTTGAAAAGAACCGTGCAGCATCACATCAAAATCTATCTGAGATTTAAGCAGGCGACGAAAAGGCAGTGCAGTTTGTGCAAGCAAACCTAATATCAAGGAAACATCATAATAATCGTGATTACCTGGTACTGGTAAAATTGGTAGGGTGAAGGTCATGCGATCGTATGCAATGCGTTTTGGTTCTTCGCCACCCAGTAGAAATTCTCGGTATGGTTTGATGAAATTTTTCGGGTAATATTCGCTGGAACCAACTAGATAGATTACATCTCCTGTGTGCAGGACAAAACTACTGTTTTCTTTGTGCGCCAGCATCAATTCTGCTATTTTTCTTTGCGGGTTGTATCCCCGATGATATCCCGAACCGCTATCGCCGATCACCAAAAATGAAAATTCTGGATTTTCGGCAAAACCATCATCTATAACCATCCGGGTTTGATCGATTCCCCGTTGGGTAATGAGTGGATCTTCCCACCGCACTCTTTCCTTCATTTTGCGGATTTTAACGGAAATCGGCGGCTCAGATAAGAATGGCATAGCTGAAAGCTCTATAATTGCAAAATTTCTAACGTTATCTATATGCTGGCATTAATAATTGTACCTGCTTGGTGTAAAAATGTATCTACCGTTGATGTGTTTTTGTTTAACTGCACAAATGTGTTACGCAACACGGCGGCGATCGCTTCCTCAAGTTGATGTCGTGCAATTGCACTCAATCAGACCTACGAAACCGGGTTTCTCAACGAAAAATCAGTATTTCAGCTAAGAGTATTTGCAAGAAACGCGGTTTCTTGCTTTTTTCAACTAAAAAACTTTTTTCTCACCTTAGCAACTATCCTTTGCGTCAGTAATTTCGCCATCCGCATTCTCGTTAAACTCTTGATATTTGATGGCTGCTCTTTTTTTAGATCGAAAAACTCATTTATATCGGTCAAAATAACATTTAACCGTTTAATGATATTTTCATAACGATACTCGGCCAAAAAATATTCCGGTAGTACGATCGGTGCTGAACTTGCCAGCACTTTCTGGATGCGCTGGATATCGTACTCTTTTGAGTATCCGGCTATTTTATAGCAATTAAATCCCGGATCTAAATAATCGGATAACCCACCGTTGACGCTGGAAAATACCTGACACCCACACGCGATCGCTTCCATTGGTTGCAAACCAAACCCTTCACTGACTCCCTGTAGCGCCCAGTACTCGGCGGAGTCATACAAATAAACCTTTGCTCGATTGAAAAGACCGGGTAAATCTTCTACATAGGAATCAACAACGCAGACTTTAAATTGTTTCTGCAAAGCCGGAATCAATTCTTGCAAGAGATATTCAGAAGATTTGCGGACTTGGACTAAAACATCAATATCCCGCTCAAGGTTTAAATTTTGAAATTCATCAGAAATTTGATTGGGCAAATAGTAAATGAGCGAGTAAGGAGATGCTTGTCCCCAATACCCCATCGTATTTCGACTAACCGTAATAATTGGAATACTAGCTGGAAGCTTGAATCCATACCCACTGCTGTGAGCGTGATAAATCACATTATATGGTTTCAGCTTGGCAGCTAGTTTAGGGACATCAAATCCCCAACTAATCGCCAAAATAACATCATCTAAATTTGGCTCTTTCAGCAAGTCATCTAAAAAAAGCGTGTCTTTTTCCCGCTGACGATAAGTCACGACTTCCGCACTGCAAACTTGCTTAGCAAGATTGTATGTTTTTAACTCTGCCCAAAGACCACCGCAAGCAAATTTTTTACCTGTACCGGGAAGCAAAAAGTAAAGTTTTCTCATAACGTGACATTCCTATACAAGATTGGCTGTAGGCGATCCTACCCGCTCAAACTTATCATACAGATGCTAATCTGAGCTAGTTTTGCTGAATAAGCCATTATTCCATTAAGTCATCCGCCGCAAGTTCACCTGGATAAAAGCGATCGCTAAAAATTTCTTCTAACGTATACGGGCAATTTTCAGGAAAGCTTTTGAGTGGCAGGTTTGTTTCTCCGACAGCCAGATCTCTACCACTCTCATATATTTTTTGAATTGCTTCTTGCAGATAAGGTTTGAGACTGGGATTTTCTTGCAGTAATTCTTGAGTATCGCGACGCTGAACGCGAATTGTCATTAACCAACTACGGCTTCGTCGTTCCGGCTGAAATTCCCATTTCAACAGATGTCCGATTAAAACCTTTAATCGATTTCTCAGTTCTGCACGCTGTTGTTTTCCCAAAGATTCAATCTCCTCTATTAAATTAGGCAAGTCAAGCTGACTCCATTGCTGATGTTTGAGCAGTTTCGCTTGTTCTTGCGTCCACGCATAAAAGTCAGTTTCATAAAGGCTTGGCATTAAGGCTTCAGGTGTTGGTTCGGTTTGTGGTGTTTGCATAGAAGGTTTATAACATAGCTTTTTGCGATCGCATTTATCCTACACTAGAGATAGCCTCTCCAATTTCTTTAGGAGTTGCACCTGTAGCTAGCATAGCTCGGATCAGTAATTCGATCGAAACAGAAGCATCGGCATTTTCAGCTAAGGCAATACTTAGCGTTTTTTGTCGCTCTTTTAAACTACGACTGAGGGCTAATTTAATTTCAATTAATGCGGTTTCCTCTGGGGTCAGTTCTAAAAATTCGGAAACCGTTCCAACTTTCCAGCCCTTTGCTTCTAGGCGTTCTCTTTTAGCTCGATCCATATCACTATTCCTCTGAATCGCTGTCATATTTACTCAGTCGTTTTTTGCAGATCTTAATTACGTTAGCAGGTGTGGATCTTGTCGTTTTATTAAACACCTCCACAATTAAAATTGCATCTTCATCAATTCGATAAATAATTCTCCAATTCTTGTCTGCATCCCGAACTCTTAATTCATAACAATGGTTGCCAATACTTGGCATGGGTCTTGAATGTGGCAATCCCAAGTTTTCACCCTGTTGCAATCGCCTCAGCAGTACGCCCGTTTCAATACGTGCTTCCTGACTAAATGGTGGTGTTTTGACCTCACCGTGTAACCAGACTAGAGGTTTACTATCATCATCCATGTTCGCTATATATCATATCTAATATATTCTATACTCTCTGCGCCAAACCTTACTACATCGTCGCGATCGCATTTATCCTACACTAGAGATAGCCTCTCCAATTTCTTTAGCAGTCGCACCTGTAGCTAGCATAGCTCGGATCGCAGACGAAAATATCTAACAAGCTGCTATACTAATTGATAAAGTTACTTGCATAGTTTATATAAATATGGAAATCTCGATCGAAGAAATAGTTCACAAACTGCATTCTTTACCAGAAGCCAAAATTCAGTCAGTGCTTGATTTCGTTGATTTTCTAACTTTGCATAAAGAACGTTCAAGAGTAAAAGAAGCTGAATCTAAAGATGAGATATCTGCAAGGGAGGATGAAGAATTGGAAGCGATCGCAGATAATTTAGCCGATCAATTCGAGGCTTGTGTAGGAACGAATGTACCTGTACTATCAGACTATGCTGTGAGTCGCGCTGGCATTTACGAGGAACACCCATAACTGTGATGTACTTAGTCGATACTAACGTGCTGTTGCGCCTTGTCGATCGCTCTCACTCACTTCATCCAACTATCAGAACAGCTATCCGAAAACTACGCCAAAATGGTGATAGTTTACATATTACCTCTCAAAATTGTGTTGAATTTTGGAATGTTGCTACACGCCCTATTGAAAGAAATGGATTTGGGCTGAATCCTGCAAATGCCGATCGACTATTGCGGTTGATTGAAAGACTTTTTTCATTATTGCCTATCTCTTTGACTGGACTGGTGCTGTCGATCAATATGCTAATTATGACATACTATTGTCAAGGGATACTTATAAGGTCTAGAATACAAGATGTTAGCAAGCAATAAAACTCCACGCTCTTTCTTCAAAACCCTTTATCCCAAAACAATCTACTGAATTTACTCTATGACTGGTTTATGGAGTCAGCCTGAAATTCCACATAAAGGATGGCGATGTATAACAGTAATCGATGTACGTGAGGACGGTAGTTCACCGGAGGAGACAGATTACGCAACCTGTGAGATGTGCGGAAACGAACGTATTCGGTTTGTCCATATCTTAGAACATGATGATTTCGATGGCCAACTTGAGGTTGGCTGTGTGTGTGCTGAGAAGCTGAGCGATGACTATATTAATCCCCGCTTGCAAGAAAATAAATTGAAGAATAAGGCGGCTCGAAAAGCAAAGTGGCTGACGAGAAAGTGGCGCATTTCGGACAAAGGTAATCATTTTCTAAATATAGATGGATATAATCTGGGTGTGTTTCCCAATAAGTTTAATCCTGGACACTGGAAATATCGCATCGGTTCCAAATTTAGCAAAAGCTCTTTCTTGTCCATCAAAGAGGCTAAGCTAGCCTTATTTGATGAATTTTGGCAATTAACTCAAGAGTAATTGGCATGATTTTTTTTGTGTAAGTCTGCATTTGAGTTTTATTGAGCGTGTACAGCGGGATAAAACGGATTATCAATTGCCCGTTCTCTCTACCCCAAAAACAACTTATAAGCCAGATTGTTACTTTCATCCCAATAGCGATATCCCAGCGTATCGAGAAAAGCTTCCCACTCTTTCATCTCATTGGGCGGCACTTGAATTCCTACTACAATTCGCCCGTAATCTGCACCATTATTGCGATAGTGGAACATACTGATATTCCAGTTCGGACTCATGGAACTGACGAATTTCATTAATGCGCCGGGACGTTCGGGAAATTCAAAACGGTAGAGCAATTCATGGTGTGCGAGGGTAGAACGTCCGCCTACCATGTGGCGCAAATGTAATTTTGTTAATTCGTCATCGGTGAGATCGATTGTTTTGAAACCACAGAGTTCAAAACTTTCGACCATTTTGCCAGCGTCGGCACGGTTTTGAATTTGGACGCCGACAAAAATATGTGCTTCTTTTTCATCGGCAATGCGATAGCTAAATTCAGTTAGATTGCGTCTGCCAAGACATTCGCAAAACTTACGCAGACTGCCCGGTTGTTCGGGAATATTGACGGCATAAATGGCTTCGCGGCGTTCGCCAAATTCTGCTCGTTCTGCGACAAATCTGAGCCGATCGAAGTTCATATTAGCACCGCAAGCGACGGCAACTAAGGTTTTTCCTTCGATTTGTTCTCGTTCGACATAAGCTTTTGCACCTGCGATCGCCAACGCACCTGCTGGTTCTAAAATCGATCGCGTATCCTCAAACACATCTTTAATCGCCGCACAGGTAGCATCGGTATCCACCAGCACTATTTCATCTACGTATTGCTGACACAGCCAGAAAGTTTCTTCCCCCACTTCCCGCACCGCTACCCCATCAGCAAATAAGCCGACTTGCGGCAATCTTACCCGTTTGCCAGCTTTGAGCGATCGATACATCGCATCCGCATCCACCGGTTCGACGCCAATAATCTTGATTTCCGGGCGTATCCGCTTCACATACGCCGCAATACCCGAAATCAATCCGCCACCGCCGATCGCCACAAAAATAGCATGAATCGGTTGCTGATATTGGCGCAAAATTTCCATGCCGATCGTACCTTGTCCGGCAATCACATGAGGGTCATCAAATGGATGTATAAAAGTTAACCCTTTCTCTGCTTCCAACTGACGGGCATACGCATAAGCGTCATCGTAGGTATCGCCATACAACACCACCTCTCCTCCCCTAGCTTTCACCGCATCCACCTTAACTTGCGGTGTGGTGACGGGCATAACAATAATCGCTGTAGTCCCCAATTTCCTTGCACCAAGGGCAACTCCTTGGGCATGATTTCCCGCCGATGCAGCAATTACCCCCTGTGCTAACTTATCCGGCGGCAAATTCGCCATCTTATTATATGCACCGCGCAGCTTAAAGGAGAAGACAGACTGCATATCCTCTCTTTTGAGCAAAAGTTTGTTATTTAGCCGTGCAGAGAGGTTGGGGGCATAGTCTAGAGGCGTTTCTTCGGCAACATCGTAGACGCGGGCGGTGAGGATTTGAACCAGGTAGTCGCAGAACATGGGGTCGAGGGGGTGGCAAATGGCAGATGAATATAATCTTACTTTATATGTATACCCATTCTGCGGGCCATACAAGCGATCGCTCGAATTATCCGGATCGCTATCCGATCGGCCAGTAATATTTAATTATTTTTTTATTTTAATTTTTTACTTTGAATTATTAATAAACCTTTAAATATTATCCTCATATTAAATATTATGAATAACTCCCCTTTTTGGGGATATCTTAGAATTTAATAAGATTATTGCGTTCTATAGTTCCAGAATAAACACATGGGCAAATCCATTATTCAGCTAGTTGACGAGTTACCAAATGATAGTATTACTGTCAAAGCTTTAAAGGCTCTGGATTTCGTTGCCCCAGGTCAATGGAATAATTTGGTGGGTTTTGATAACAGTATCCGTGCTATTACCGGAGAAAGCGATGCCAAAGTAATCCAAAAAATTCGCGATCGAGCTGCATTCTTATATCAAGATTCTCAACAAGGCTACCAAACAGCCATCCAACTTTATCAGGTAATTGATAAAGCAGACGTAGCAATGGGAACGGCGGCTTTAGCCAATAAAGTAGGTGAAAAAATTAGTTTCCTCTCTTTTTTAGGCAATATCACTCCCAAAGCAGACACCGCTCAAACTGTCGATCTGTTATTGAAAATAGCAGTCGAAATTATTGCCTTCTGCAAACTTAACGGTATTCCTAATCCCAACCCGCAAGAGTTTGCGAATTCTCTCAGCAACAATTATCAAGATGCCGCCATGATGCGGATGAGCGCTCTAGTTTGCCTAGATGGAATGCTCCCATTAGGGCCAGACTTCTTGAGCAAAATACACCAAATGATTAGCGGTTCAAATGCTGGCGCAGTCGCTCAAAATCCTGCCTTTACAGCCGTACAAAACTATCTGCCCGGTAGTAATACCTCTGATAAATTCGGTTTTATTACTCAGAGTTTCAACGCCGTGCAAGGTTGGATGAACGGCTTAGTATCTAAGACAGGCGTTACTCCCCAAGCAATCCTCAGTCATGTGGGTAGTTTTATCCAAATTGCTGATGATAATTTAGATTTCGTAGCGGCATTTTTGGATCAAACTACTAACTATTACGAACATACCGGGATTCAAACTGTAGCTCGCCGTTTAATTTTGCAAGCACATACTTTAGTTAAAGCAGAAATCGAACAAGAAAAACAAAGTTCTCCCCAAAGTAGCTCGTCGGGCGGACAATCGGCTAGTGGGTATGCAGTCGGTCAAACTGTAGAAGTTTGGGATGAAGACGACGAAGATTGGTATCAAGCAACTATTCTGAAAATCAAAAAGAACGAATACTTTGTTAATTACGTCGGTTACGGTTCATCTGATGACGATTGGGTTGATGCGTCCGATGTGCGTGTTCGCGATCGTAATTCATCCGACGATAATGGATATGCAGTTGGTCAAATAGTCAAAGTTTGGGATGATGATGAAGAGGATTGGTATACAGCAACTATTCAGGAAATCCGAGGCAATCAATACTTTATACATTATCTAGATTATGACTCGTCCTATGATGAGTGGGTCGATTTAGATGAAATTTCCTAATGGCTGAATGGGGAATTGGTAAGTAGGTAGTAGGTTAAGATCCCCGACTTCTTCAAGAAGTCGGGGATCTATAAATGATTATCTTTTAAAGTTTATATATGATCGTATACAATCGAAGATTATGAACAGAACTTTCTATAATATTTTAGGTTTTCTCTCTGTAATTGCAGGTATTTCTCTCATCTTGCAAATGCGAGAGATATTAGCCACCAGACCCCCTGAAAATCTACCATTATTCTATTGGGGTACAGCCGGACTGGTGGGAGTGTGCGTTGTTATTGCCATCTTTTGTTTCTTCCCCAAAAGTCACCCATATACACTGCGAATTATTGGTGCGATCGGTCTAGCTTCCACCATCTATTATTTATATGAAGCTTTCCACAATGGTAACTTTTTTCAAGTAGGAACAGCACTTTTATTCTGGTTACCTGGCTCTATTTACTTAATAGTCAAAGGTAAAATGACCGATTCTTAATCACTCTTGCCAAATCAAATCTTCATTTGCGTTCATCTGCGGTAAAAAATATTTCTAATCTTCGCTACTTTCTATTACCTCAAACTCAACCTTATCGTAAATATCTGCCAGTGTGATTTGAAAAGAAATAGAATTTAACGAAATCGTTTCATCTGCATCATCATACTCAGCAAAAGTCCAGCGTTTATTATCCGTTTTGAAGAACTGCTCGACGTGCATACTATATTGCTCGATGAGGAGATATTCTTGAAAAGTAGGAATAGTTCGATAAGCTGAGAATTTAGCATCTTTATCATAATTTCGAGTCGAATCTGACAAAACTTCAGCGATGATTAACGGATTAGTAATCGTGTCTCTCCGTCCCTCTTGGAATTGCAACTCACCCTGAACTACCATCACATCAGGATAAGTATAGATGCGTTTTCTCGGAATCCAAAGACGTTGATCTGTAAAGAAAACGTCATAGGGTTGACGCTTGAGGGCAAAGTTTAAAGCAGCATAGAAATTACCAGCTATTCTGTTGTGATTTGGCATTCCACCAGTCATTAGAACAATCTCCCCATTAATATATTCATGGCGTTCTTCTGAGTTAACCTCAAAATCAAGATATTCTTCGGGAGTGTAATATTTTTTATCTTCTGCTTGCACAATCATTCGATTTTAATCTCCCAAGTTCTAGGAATTACACGGAACCGGGTTTTTTACTAAAAGAAACCCGGTTTCTTACTAAACTACTAATCGGGTAATGCAAATCCCGTGCGAGGATCGCTGATATACAAACCGAGAACTAACGAATTCATCACCGTATCCCATACCGGAGTCAAGCGTTCCGCATCGTCTACCCAGTAATCAAAAGTAATCAAACACTGAACACCAGAACCTAACCCAATGCAAATTCGCGAATAAGCTTCGCGGTTTTCTTGAGGGTCGATAAACTTAAATTGAGTCCAAACGACGCGGGCAGTTTGACGCTTGAGTTTAATAATTTCGCCTTGTTCGATCGGTTTTCGCTCATCTTCTCGAACTAGCTTCTTTAATAGGGGAACTAGCGGAAAATCTGTCCAATCAGCAGGGGGCAACAAATTATACGAAACTTCTAAGCGACAATCATCGTTTGGTGGCTTTTTGTCCAGAAACCGGAACGATTTCTCATCCGGTTCAAAATACCAATCCTCCGGGACATCGAACCGAACAGCCCCCCGCCCAGCTACAAAGATGCGAGTTCCTGGCGTTGATTTCCAGTTGTGGTCTTCTTTTAACTCTAGGGTTTCTTTAATCCATTGGAGATCGTGCTTTTTGCGCTTGGACATAGCCCCTCCCTTGTTGACCTCATTCTTATTGTGCCGTAGGTTAGGCTTCAATGGCGAATGTGTTACCTTATGAAATTGGTTTACAGTTAAGTGAAACTTACGGATATGTACTTATATCGAAAATCCTCAATCGTTAGAGATAAAGCACTGTCCGTAAACCTTCATCTACTTCTTCTTGCAAGCTGACTGGTAATGCACCAATACGCTCAGTTAAAAATGCTTTGTCTACAGTAAATATCTGGGAGACATTTACAACTGAATCTCTCGGTAAACCCGTCGCGTCACGCGGTAATAAAACATTGCCCGGTGCGTTAGCAAGTTCGATATTAGAAGTAATAATGACAACAATCACTGTCCTGATGCGACTTTGTGTGAATGTATCATCCTGAATAATTAGCACAGGTCTACGATAACCCGGTTCTGAACCAATTGGATCGGGTAGCTGCGCCCACCAAATTTCACCGCGATACACTACCAATTCTCCTTTGGCAGAGACATAAATTGCATTGTTGCCATAACTGTGTCTAAATCTGAAGATTGTTGAGAGTACACTTCGTTTAGTTTCGATAAAGTCCGCTCTCGGTTATATCGCCGCAAATATGCTTTCAATGCTTCGGTATATAGTTCGCTGCGAGACATCCCCAACTGTTGAGCAAGTGCTTCAGCTTCTTCAAAAATTTGGTCTGGAAGAGAAATATCTGTTTTCATAACTAGATTCTTCAAGTAGTTGGTAAATTAGTTATATCAAATTTATACTCAATTGTTCGATATAAAGGTTAACTTTAATAGATTTTTCTTATTGTGTTGTAGGTTGAGTTGAGGGATTGGTGGTGCGATCGCTTATCATGTATCTACACTACTTTATCGTGATTGCCCATGAACTCAGCCCAAGAGTCGATTAGTCTAAACGTTTCTTCAGCCTCTGTTCAGCTAGGAGAAAAAGCAGTTCGATTAGAACTTGGATTACAACTTTACACGCAGAAGGTTTTTAATTTCAATCAGGTACAAAGTTTGTTAATACTGTTAAATTATGTAGTATTTAAAGAAGTGCGCTCGCAACTTTAAATTTAAAGAGCGAGCGCTTAAAAATTAAATAAGCTGTAAAAAAGGGAAGATTTTGATTAGAAATGAGTAATGATGAAGTCAGCTAACTTGTCATACTCTTCATCCATTTTTCTCATTAGGTTCTTCTGGTCTTGAGACCAAGTACCTCTACCAATATCCCGTGTTGGTCTGTGTTGATGTAAATATTTAATAGGCACATTCTGAACAATACTGTCAGGTGCCATCACGTTCAAGTCTTCTATGTTTGCCACAGGTATTTTTCCAACAAATTCGGGAACAGCTTTGTATGGTTTAATGCCGTTTAACTTAGGTATCAATTGATCCTCAATAGAGGCTTGTACTTTCTCAAATTGTGCCCTATCTGCTCCCGTTTTTTCAATCTCACTAGAACCAGCTTTTTTCCTAGTATCAAACCCGTTGAAAATCCAACCACCGAATTTTGGTTGTCCCTTTTTTGGCAATATTTGATCGTATGAATTAGATTGAAGAAAACGAGTCTTACCTTGTTCCCAATCTTCTATAAATCTGGGTAAAACCTGTCCAATTAAACCGACACAATATGCCGAAAATAGGTCGGCTGTACAGGGAACCAGAAAATAATCGGAAGAATATAGTGCTGCTCTGACAAGTGTATTAAAAGATGGCGGCAAATCTATTAATACAAAATCATATAGAGTTTGATATTCTTTCTCTATTGCATCAACTAAGCTGGAAGGCATTAAAAAGCGATATAAACCAGCGCCTCCAATAACATCAGTACCAACATTGAGAATATCAGAAAAGTTATTGAGCCAAAAATCACCTGGCACAATATCTAATTTGCCCTTGGCCGGAGCAACTTTTGGTTTATCAATGTAAGGAACTCCTGGGGCACTCTGTTGAATATAAGGGAGAGCGAATGAGCGAATAGTTTTGCCATAGGGTAATTCTTTTGAACTTTCTAAAAAACTTGAAAATCCCTCATTGCCTAGTGCAGCAATAGATAAATTACACTGAGGATCAAAATCAATAGCAAGAACTTTCTTATCTTTTTCTGCTAATGAAGTAGCAAGATTCCAAATAGTTGTTGTTTTCCCAACGCCACCTTTATTGTTAAAAAGTGCTATTAGCTTTGCCATTGGTACCTCCTTACTTCTGAGCCAATTAAGTACTTGTCTTCGTTGGAATACTGGTCCAGACTGTAGTTGTTTTATAGGAACAGGAAAATTGGAATATCGCTTTCTCCAGTTTCCTACAGCAGCAGGACTAACATTTGCTATTTGAGCTATTTCGTACAACCCAATCAGATCGTCATTGTGCATAGGGCTACACAATCAGCATTTTTGTGAACTTTATTCACAAATTATTGTGAACGATATTCACGGCTGTGTCAAGAGGCTCTGTGAACTTAATTCACAAGAGATGATCGAGGCAGGCTCTCTATCGCTAAGGAATAGCGTAAGGTTTGGGTAGCACCCAGATATCAGCCTACTCGTCCTTCCACTCATCCCATTATCGATGCGGCATTTTGCCGTATAATATAGAAACCATCCGATCGTCAATTCACCATGCCTAGAGCCACTCCCTCCCAACCATCAGCCCGATTAGAAGCTCGCGTCAGCCCAGAAATTAAAGCCATTTGGCAAAAAGCGGCTGACTTAGAAGGGCTTACTTTGACAGATTTCGTCATCGCTAGCGTTCAAGCAGCAGCTTCCAAGGTGATCGAACAGCACCAAACACTCAAACTTAACCTTGAGGATAGTGAAGCTTTTGTGAATACTCTCCTGAATCCGCCGCCGCCAAATGAAGCACTGAAAGCAGCCGCTTTGCGTTACAAACAAGTGATGAATAATGGGACTGACGATCGAACCTCTTGATAGCCGCAAGCATAATCGCTCAACTTTCTGTTGTGGGAAAGAAAGCCTGGACAATTACATCCGCAAACAAGCATCCCAGGATCTCAAGAAGCGAGTGGCAATGGTATTTGTTTTAGTTGATTCTCCCAACACTGATGTTATTGCCTATTACAGCCTTTCTTCCTACACGATCGCATTAACAGAATTGAGCGAATCTTTTGCCAAAATTTTGCCTCGGTATCCCCTACTTCCTGCTACTTTGCTCGGTCGTCTTGCAGTCGATCGCACTCAGCAAGGTAAACGTATAGGTGAGTTAATTTTACTAGACGCGCTTAAGAAAGCACTAGAGGCAACATCACAAGTGGCATCTTTAGCTGTAATAGCAGAAACTTTGGATGAAGAAGCAGTTAAATTTTATCAAAAGTATGGTTTTGAACCGTTTAAACAAAACCCGATGAAACTATATTTACCCATGCAAGCTGTGGAAGTACTTTGTCAAACTTTTAATATCTAGAGGATATTGCTACGCAACGCTAGCCCGATCGCACCATCAAACTATGCCCAAAGTATCAAACTCCTCCTCATAGAGACAGATGAGGGTTTGCGATCGCTATGTCAATATCGAACAATTAAAGGTTGCAGGAGAAGATGATGGCGCTAGAGGGTGTAATTTTAGATGTGGACGGAACTCTGGTTTTAAGCAATGATGCTCACGCACAAGCTTGGGTAGAGGCATTTGCTGACTATGGGTATGAAATTCAGTTTGAAAAAGTGCGCCCCCTCATCGGTATGGGTGGCGATCTGGTAATTCCGAAAATGGTGGCGGAACTCAATAGCGAGGAGGGTGTTGGCAAACAAATTTCCGAGCGCCGCAAGGAATTGATTATCAAGAAATTCTCTTCCCAGTTAGTTTCCGCCAATGGTTCGCGAGAGTTAGTTCAAAAGATGCAGGACGCTGGGTTACATTTAATTATTGCTAGTTCGGCTACTTCGCAAGAGATGGATGTTTTGCTCAAAATTGCCGGTGTAGACGATTTAATTCCGGAACATACAACTTCTAACGATGCAGAAAACTCAAAACCAGCACCGGATATTGTGGAGGTAGCTTTGAAAAAAGCTAACCTGGAACCGGATAAAGCGCTGATGTTGGGCGATACTCCTTACGATATTGAATCTGCTGGAAAAGCGGGAGTAGGAGTTATTGCTTTTCGTTGCGGTGGTTTTAGCGATGAGCAATTGTCTGATGCGATCGCAATCTACGACGATCCAGCGGATCTGCTGCAACAGTACGATCGCTCTCCCCTAGCTGAAATGGCTTCCTAGAGGCTCAGAAACCGGGTTTCTGACAATTCACGCAGATAAACCCGGTTTCTTTTGGCTGACAATCCCTAAATTTTAAACACCTGAAAAATATCTCGATAGCCGTTTTTGGCAGTTGCTTCTAATTCTTTCCTTTCCGTTTCAGTAAAATTAGTTTGCATTTTCCCATCATCGGAAAATACAACTTCTAACCGCCCATTATCATCGAAAATAACAAGATCGCTATTATGGAAAAAGCGAATTGCCCTCACTTTATTATTCTCAAACCAAAATCCTAAACCATCTCCCGCTTCGGTAATAACTTCGGAAGCTTGCACAGGTTGACCGTTGATGGTGCAAATTTGATAGGTTATGTTACCTTGCGTTTTTTTGGTTTCTTGGCAACCTTGAGTGATTTGTTCGAGTAGTCGCACTTTGGTGTTATAAAATGCTTCCTCGGTTGCAGGTTCAATTCGATTGCCTAACGAACAAACATAACCTGATATAGTTGCTTGTAGGCTATCTGTTTCAATATTTTGCCATGTTGCATTGGGTAAGGAAACGAAACTAGCCTTAGTTTTAGATTCAAACGAGCCTTGACGAATTGACCTTTGTTTGTTAGTTACGCAATCTGTTTCTATGCGACCGTAAGTACCGTCAGGTTGAATCAAATCGTAGGTGATTACACTTTGACTTTCATCTAATTTTATGCTATTCGTGTCAATGTAGATCGGTTCAGATCCGGTATCTGGAACGGCTTGCCATTTTGCACCGGTGAAATCTGCGGATAAATTTTGATAGGAGGCGATCGCAGAATTTGGCAGAAACCCGAAAGCGATCGAAGCAAAAGATAGGAATCGGAAAAGTTTCTTATGTTTTGTCGTGGTGAGTTGCATGAAGGTAATCGCTATTTTCTGTTATTCTTAACCTGTTTTTGGTTGGCTTTAACTGCCCTATATTCTACAATGAATGGGGGAATAGGCTTGAAAAACCGGGTTTCTTTACGCAAGAACTAGGGTTTCGGGTTTAGCTATTTGCAAGAAACCCGGTTTTGACGCCTGGTGCAAGATGTGCGTAAGTCCTATATACATCAATTACGATCGGCAGATTCAAACTGATAAACATAAAACAAGCGGCTCAATTTTTGCAGCAAACATCCTCCGAATCCCAACCTTGCATAAAAAAATAGCTCGCTTTTTTGGCGTGTCGAGTCAGGATGAGCGATTCTATTACCGAATCGTGATTGGAAATGGGGGAATGGACGCTCTCGCCAATGACTGAGAGGATTTGAGTAGAAGCAATTGGTAATTGTGCTTTTTGTTTGCGCCTAGATATGGCCCCTCTTTGTTCCAGAAAGAAGGTTAGAAATGCGTAAAATGCCGGGATTGCTGGCGACTAAATCTCAACTGTAATTGTTCGGCTATAGTGTTGAATGATGGTTTAGCGAATGGTGATGACTGAGGAAGAACTGCTGCGGGTAATTGAACAGGCGGCGGGGGAGGGGTGGACGGAACTCGACCTCTCTGGCAAGGAATTGACGGTTTTGCCGCCTGAGATTGGCAAGTTGACTCAACTCAAAAAACTGATTCTCGGTAAATATGAGTATGACGAAGATGGCGATATCGTCGGTCCTATCGGGAATGAGTTAAAGGCTTTACCTGCGGAAATTGGAGAACTCAAGCAGCTTGAAGAACTTTGGATAGTTGACAATCAACTGAGCCAACTGCCAGCAGAATTCGGTCAACTGACCAATCTGCAATCCCTCTACCTCAGCGACAATCAACTGAGCCAACTGCCAGCAGAAATCTGTCAACTGACCAATCTGCAATCCCTCAACCTCTACAACAATCAACTGAGCCAACTGCCAGCAGAATTCGGTCAACTGACCAATCTGCAATCCCTCTACCTCTACAACAATCAACTGAGCCAACTGCCAGCAGAATTCGGTCAACTGACCAATCTGCAATCCCTCGACCTCAGCGACAATCAACTGAGCCAACTGCCAGCAGAAATCTGTCAACTGACCAATCTGCAATCCCTCGACCTCAGCAGCAATCAACTGAGCCAACTGCCAGCAGAAATCTGTCAACTGACCAATCTGCAATCCCTCAACCTCTACAACAATCAACTGAGCCAACTGCCAGCAGAATTCGGTCAACTGACCAATCTGCAATCCCTCTACCTCAGAGGCAATCCAGTCCCTATTCCACCGGAAATTTTGGCTTCAGGGAATGCAAAAGAAATCCTCGATTTCTATTTCCGGACACAAGACCCAAAAGAAACCGAACCTTTCTACGAAGCAAAATTCTTGATTATCGGTGAAGGGGGAGCAGGTAAAACCTCTTTAGCCAAGAAAATTGAAGACGAAGCTTACGAACTCCAACCAGAGGAGAAATCAACCGAAGGTATTGACGTACTGCGATGGGATTTCCCACACAACGGACAAAATTTTCGCGTCAATATCTGGGACTTTGGCGGACAGGAAATTTACCACCAAACTCACCAATTTTTCCTTACCGAACGTTCTCTTTATGCCTTAGTTGCAGACAGTCGCAAGGAAAACACAGACTTTTATTGGTGGCTCAAAGTCGTCGAATTGTTAAGCAATAATAGCCCCGTTATCATCATCGAAAATGAAAAACAAGACCGGAAATGCGAGATCGACGTGCGCCAGTTGCGCGGAGAATTCACTAACCTAAAAGAAGCACTGCCAACCAACTTAGCCACCAATCGCGGTCTATCAGAAATAAAGAAAAATATTCAGCTTTACATCAGTAATCTTCCCCACGTCGGTACACCTTTACCAAAACTCTGGGTAAGAGTTCGTTCTGCCCTAGAAAACGATTCCCGCAACTACATTAGCCTGGAAGAATACCGCACTATTTGCCGACACAATAAATTAACTGACAGCAAAGATATGCTGCGGTTGAGTCAATATTTGCATGACCTTGGCGTTTGCCTCCACTTCCAAAAAGACCCTGTACTAAAAAATACCATCATCCTCAAACCGGAATGGGGCACAACTGCGGTTTACAAAGTGTTGGACAATAAAAAAGTAAAGGAAAATCTGGGCCGTTTCACACAGAATGACCTCGAAGATATTTGGCATGAAAACGAATATGCCGATATGCGAGATGAATTGCTGCATCTAATGATGCGGTTCAAACTTTGCTACCCAATTCCCAATTCTCCCAACACCTACATTGCCCCTCAACTACTCGATATCAACCAACATGAGTATAATTGGGATGAAACCAACAACCTAATTTTGCGCTACGAATACGAGTTCATGCCTAAAGGCATCCTCACCCGTTTTATTGTAGAAACCCACCCTTGGATTGAACAACAAAAGCTGGTTTGGCGAAGCGGCGTTATCCTCAACAAAGACCAAACTCGCGCCGAAGTCATCGAAAACTACAATCAACGAGAAATTAAAATTCGCGTATCAGGAAACCGCAAAAAAGAACTGTTAGCAGTCGTCACCCACGAACTAGAAAAAATCCACCAATCTTACGAACGATTGCAATATAACACCCTGGTTCCCTGTAACTGCAACAGTTGCAAAGGCAGTCAGGAACCTTATTCCTACCCTCTGGATAAACTGAAGAAGCGCTTAGATGCTGGTCGGTATAAAATTGAGTGCGAAAATAGCTATGACGAAGTAGATGTCCGAAGATTAATCGATGATGTCAATCTGCAAGTTTCTGGAAGAGAACAGGAACTCACCCCCCGCGTTACACCTTTACAACAAGAACTCTCCCAAGAGAGAGATGAATCTTTAAACCGTCAAAACCTACAACCTAAACTTACCATGAATTACCTCGATTTTCAACTATTAGTGACAGCAGACAAGAAAATTCGCGCTTCCTCAGATCAAGGTGACGATTCGGGCGAATTGCGCTTGGAGATGAACAGAATAAAGCTTACATTAAAACTAATTGAATCTCGACAAACAGATACCGATTTACTCAAAGCATTAGGCGGCGAACTCTACCAAGCACTTTTCCCCCCAAAAATTCACAGCCATTTAAGAGCTACAATAGCAGGCGCAAATGCTCATGGAGACAACGTGCGCCTGCGCTTAACTTTTGAATCTCCAGAACTAGCCGCCCTACCTTGGGAATTTCTCTACGATGAAAGTACTAACACCTTTCTAGGGAATAACACCCAAACCGTACTCTCCCGTTATATTGACGTTCGCCTAGAAAAGCGCGACCTCAAAGCCAAAGCCGCCAGCAAACCGCTAAAAATCCTGTTAGTCATTTCCAGTCCTACTAACTTAACCAAATTAGATGCTGCTGGCGAAGAACGTCTCATCCGCGAAGCCCTAGAAAAACACATCAATGCAGGCGAGATTGAATTAGATGTGCTGCAAGAAGCCACAATTCGCAACATTGACCAAAAATTGTCTGAAAAGCCTTACAATATTTTTCACTTCATCGGTCATGGTGAATTTAAGGACAATAAAGGCTTTATTGCCCTCGTAGATGAAAACAAGAATTCTAAATTATTAGATGAAGTAGGTTTCGCCAACTTGTTTTTAGGCAACCGCAATTTAGGTTTAGCTGTGCTAAATTCCTGTCAAGGTGCAGAACTGTCTTCCAATCAAGCATTTGCAGGTTTATCACCTAACTTAGTCCGGCGCGGTATCCCCGCAGTAGTAGCCATGAAATATTCTATCCTCGACAGCACAGCCAAGCTTTTTGCTGACTATTTCTATCGGTACTTAGCGCTAGGTTTGCCTGTAGATACAGCCATTCAAAAAACTCGCAATGCCATTTCTATTAATGTTGGACTGGATAAACCCGACTTTGCTACACCAGTTCTTTATATGCGAGCGAAGGATGGCATAATTATGAGTGGATTGTAATTAGAAATTTCAGTAGGACTTACGCAGAGCGTCTAAATCTTTAGTCCTAACTGTTAACCTACTTCTTTTTCGCCTTCATCGCCCTAGACTCGACTGTAAATGCTGGAATTTCTTCTAGTTCGGTTTCGCTCAAACTGTATTGTTCGCAAACTAAACTCAGACGAGTTCCAGTAGTTTTCACCGCATTCACAGAATGAGTTAAATCTCCCTGAAAATACACTAGCGTGTTAACCTGCGGTTTAATTTGTCCGACTTGCTGTTTGTAATTTCGCAACACTAATTCTCCACCTTCCAAATGGGGTGGTACTTGCACGTAAAGCACGCTGACAACCATCGGAGGATCGATCGCTTTGCAGTACGATCGCAATGAGCGATCGATATGCGGATCGACGCGAGAACCTTCCTTGAGCAGTAGGGGATTGAGGTAAAAAGCGTTACACGTAGGCTGTAACGCCCGGTCTAGATAAGGTTTGAAGAAGGGAAACCGCTGTTCGACTTCCCCAATGTGCGATCGGTGAAACACCACCGAAAACCCTTTAGTACCAACAAAATCGCGGTTGAGGTTATTAGTAGCAAAATAAGGACACGCCAGAATCTCCCCGCGCAAGTCATTGAGGTAATTAATTGAGAAGGCGTCCCGTTGTTGAGAATAGTAGTTCAAGTTTTCGACAGGTTTAGCAGTTTCAAATCGTTAGTAGTCCGCCAAATTAATTTTGATGGGTTGTCCTCCTTGAGAAACCCCTCAAAAATAGCTTGGCGGACTACTAGATTAGCAGAATTCGCACTCATGCTGCTGCTAGAGCTTCCTGTCCGTGTCTCCGCAGCAGTTCCATCAGCTCGTCCCGGTAGTCGTGGAAGATGGAGTGGCGCTTAACGGTGTGAGTGCGATCGGGTAATTTAACCTTAATTTCTTTTCTGACTGTACCGGGACGAGAACCCAGCGCATAGATGCGGTTAGCTAAAAATACCGCTTCTTCTACATCATGAGTAATCATGAAAATTGTAATATTGGTGCGCTGCCAAAGGTCTAACATAAATTCGTGCATCGACTCTTTAGTATGGATATCCAACGCACCGAAAGGTTCATCCATTAATAATACTTTCGGTTCCGAAACAAGAGCGCGAGCAATTGCCACCCGTTGCTTCATCCCACCCGATAATTCCTTTGGCAAGGAGTTAGCAAAATTAGTCAAACCTACCACATTTAAATAATAGCTAGCTTGCTCGCGTCGGATCTTCTTCGGTACGCCTTGAAGCTTGAGTCCAAACTCGGTATTTTCCTGCACACTCATCCAAGGGTAAAGCGTATAGTGCTGAAATACCATACCTCGGTCTGGCCCTGGCCCAGTGACAACTTCTCCATCAATTCTGACTTCCCCAGATGTGGGCATATCCAGTCCGGCAATTTGTCGCAACAGGGTAGATTTACCCGAACCGGATGCTCCCACGGCGCAGATAAATTCGCCCTCTTTAATCGTCATGTTAATATCTTTGAGGACAACTAACGTGCCGTTTTTTGTCTCAAAGTGTTTGTGCAGGTTGTTGATTTGCAGATACATGGTTTAAATCTCCTTAATTTGATAATTGGTGATTGAATAATCCCTGAAAAATTAACGTTTTTGGCTAGACCATTTGCAAGAAACTCTTAACAGATACTGGAATAGCAAATCGAAGAACAATCCAATGACGCCGATAACGATTAGCCC
Source organism: Aerosakkonema funiforme FACHB-1375 (assembly GCF_014696265.1). Lineage (GTDB taxonomy): Bacteria > Cyanobacteriota > Cyanobacteriia > Cyanobacteriales > Aerosakkonemataceae > Aerosakkonema > Aerosakkonema funiforme_A. Next base: position 127,057 of record NZ_JACJPW010000004.1, read on the forward strand.
GACAAAAATTTCATCAGTCCTCAGAAATCGACCCGCCACGCTAATGCGACGACCTAAACCTTCGGTTGCGGCAATTAGTTCCGAGACAATGACTAACTGCCATGCCGCTGCCAAGTTGATGCGGCAAGCATCGATGATTCCCGGCAAGACGTGCGGAAAAATGACCTGAAGCAGGGCTTGTTTGCGATCGCCTCCTAAAATATAAGTCGCTTCAATCAAATCTTTTGATACAAACTTTACAGTATCCATCACCATTAAGGAGTTGAAGAAGAAAACTCCAATAAAGATGAGGGTAATTTTCGGTTCCTCTCCTATTCCCAGGTACAGAATTAGCAGAGGAATAAAGGCAGGCGCAGGCATATAGCGCATTAAGCCGAAAAGCGGTTCCAGCAAAGCGCGAATACTGGCAAAACTGCCCATTAACACGCCAACGGGGATGGAAAGCGTTGCTGCAAAAATAAATCCGACACCGACGCGCCACAAACTCGCTACGGTATCCTTGAGGAGTTCGCGAGTACTCCACAAACGTCCGAACGCCTCCAGCACTTTACCGGGTGAGGGTAAAAATTTGGGGTCGATGTTGCCAAATGCAGTTACCAACCACCACAGCAGCAGGGGAGCGGCTATGGAAGTAATTACCAACGCGGTATTGAGAGGTTTGGGAATGTCTTCGGCGAGTTGCCAGAAAACAGTCGGATTGAGCTTTTTAGCTCGGATGAAATCTCTAATCGATCCTGGTTCTTGGCTCATAGAATTTTAGATTTTAGATTTTGGATTTTCCCTATTCTCTATTCTTTCTTCCCTAACCCCTAGCCCCTTTTTCCTAGCCCCTTTTTCCTAGCCCCTTCATGTAAGCTTGCACAAAGCGATCGTCAAATAACTTGCTCAGATCCGGTTGCGTTTTTGATAACCCCACTTCTTTGAGAAATTTACTCATTTCCTGAGCGGCAAACTGTAACGAAGTCAAATCGCTCCCTGGTTGAAATGCTTTAATATTTTCCTCAATTGTAAATATCTGCGTGCCATCAGCGTATTGCTTGTATTCTTCCACAGAAACGCCCGCTCGTTTCGCCATAATTTCATAAGCTTTATCTGGATTTGCCTTCATATATTCCAATGTGGCAAACCAGGAATCAACCAATGCCTGTACTCGATCGGGATATTGTTCTACAAATTTGCGCGTCACAACGAGGTGATCCGAAATCGCTCCCGGAAAGTCCTTGGAACTAAACAATTCCTTACTACCCTCACGCTTTAATGCTTGCGTGGTAAAGGGAGCGAACACCGCCGTTGCATCGACTTGTCCCGCGACAAATGCTGCCGCTGCTTTACCTGTTTCTAGCGGTACGAACTGAATATCTTGCGGCGATAACCCTGCTTTTTTCAGACCTAACAAAAGGAGAAAATGATCGACCGTACCTTCTTCTGCGGCTACTTTTTTCCCTTTTAAATCGGCAATTGAATTAATGCCATCTCGGACGATAACTTTATCGTTGCCGGTGGAGTTATCGTTCACCAGCACAATCACTTGGTCTGCGCCACCCGATACGGAATTAACCGTATCTCCTAAAGTTTGACTATTGGCATCTATTTGTCCTGCGGTTAGGGTGCTAATTGATTCCAAATATCCATCAAACCATTTGAGGTCTACCGGGACGTTATTTGCTTGAAAAATTTTTTGTTCTTGCGCCACTTGCCAAGGAAACCAACCGGGCCACGCGCTGAATCCCAGACGGACGGCACCGGCAACTGCTGAGGAACTGGTATCGGTTTCGGTGGTTGTTTTAATATAGGTGGCAGGGTTGACGCAACCTACAATAATGGTGAAAGTAACAAGAAAAAGGATGCAGAAGGAAAGGGGCGATCGCACTCTCATAGCATCTCCTATAGGAGAGATTGTGGGCGAGTTTTCAGAGCGGTTGAATATGTGTAGCAAATAAAGGTATCACCGCTTTGTTATTTTTGTTACAAAATTCCTCAGTTGGCCTATTTACAGCTTTTGAGCTTTAATTTTTTGGCTTTGTCACAAATAGACCTGTTGCCAAAGTAGATTTTATCTGCGTTAATCTGCGTTAATCTGCGGTTTTATCTCTAAAATTGACAACTTTGGCAATCAGCCTAATAGTGTTAGCTCCTCCGAGAAGTAGATTTTAGAGATTTTTTACCGCAGATGAACGCTTCGGAACGCAGATGAGTAGAAATGTTCGATCGCACATCAAGGGATTGTGCGGATAAGTTGTTAATGAACAGTGGATAGTTGATGTTTGGTGGTTGAGGATCGATCGAGTTGAGAGCGTACCCAATCAAACCAAGTTTCTAATCCCTCTCCTGTTTTGGCAGAGACGGGAATGATGGTGACGTGGGAATTCATTTGGCGCACATTTGCCACAATTTGATTCACGTCAACATCAAGATGGGGTGCTAAGTCCATTTTGGTGATTAACAAACAATCTGCTTCTTGAAACATCACCGGATATTTGAGGGGTTTGTCTTCTCCTTCGGTCAAACTCAAGAGCGCAACTTTCGCGTGTTCGCCTACTTCAAATTCTGCCGGACAAACGAGATTGCCAACGTTTTCTACCAGTACTAAATCGAATTCGGAAGGGTTGTATTCGTGGGCTAAACGATGAATTCCGCCTGACACCATTTTGGAATCCAAATGGCAGGAACGACCTGTGTTGATGGCAATCACGGGAACGTTGTATTTCCGCAGGCGATCGGCATCTAATTCGGTGGTCATATCGCCTTCAATTACGGCGATTTTGTACTCGTTGGTGAGGACTGCTAGGGTTTTTTCTAGCAATGCAGTTTTGCCCGCGCCGGGACTGCTCATCACGTTGAAACAGGTGATTCCCCATTCATCAAAATGTTCGCGGTTGTGGTCTGCTCCGGCTTGATTGGCATGGAGCAAGTTAATTCCTAAAGCGGCGTCAAAGGTTTGGTGCATAAGTTTCCGCAGAATCAGAACTATATTCAATGCGATCGATCTTCAGTTCTCGGCCCGATCGAATATCTTCCATTGGCGAGTGGCAAGTCGGACAAGCGTACTGAATGCCAATTTCTGGCCGATATTCTTGTTGGCAGTGATGGCAAAACGCAATTAATGGCGTTTCCTGAATGACTAGCTTCGCTCCTTCTAAAAAGGTGTTGCGGGTCTGGACTTCAAAGGCGAATTGCAAACTCACAGGTTCGACGCAGGTGAACTGACCGACTGTGAGATGAACGTGGGAAATTTTCGGTTTTTCCGGTTGTTCTAACCACCAATTCCGCACAGTTACTATTAATGCCTTTGTCATGTCAGTTTCGTGCATGGATTTCTCCTGAGAAAAAGGGGAGAGGGAGAGGGAGGAAGGAGAAGAATAGGCTGCTTGCAAAATCTGAATTCCCGCTCTTTTTACCGCAGATGAAAGCAGATAAACGCAGATAAACGCAGATGAAGAATATGCAAGAGGTCTACTGTTCCCTGTTCTCTTCTGCTTTCAGTTTTTAAGTCCAGGCTACGAGTTCGGGTTGCGATTCTGGGAAAATGTAAGCGGGTTTTTGTTTGCGCGGTAGTTGACCGGATATGACTAAATGTGCCATCGTGTCGCAAATGACGCGAGTTGCCATCAACGAAGTCATATCGCTGATGTCATAAGGTGGAGAAACTTCTACCACTTCTAAGCCGCAAATTGGTGCTTTTTGCACTATTTTGCCGAGTAAAGATAGCGCTTCGCGGGGTAATAAACCACCCGGTTCTGGCCAACCGGTGCCGGGGACAAATCCGGCATCGATGCAGTCAATATCGAAGCTGATATATACGCAGTCGGTGCCATCGAGTGCGCGTTCTAAGGCAAAATCAACGGCTGCATCAATTCCTTTTTCTACGATGTCGGTAACGGTGAGAATGTTAGTAGAACGTTCTCGACAAACTTTCACGCCTTGACGGGGAACTTGCCAACCGCCAATTCCCAGCTGTACGAGGTTTTTGGCTGGGGCGTTTTTCATGTTGGTGGCGTGAAACCAAGGACAGGTGTGCATCCGTTCGTCGAGGTCGGTTTCTTGGGTGTCGGCGTGGCGATCGAAGTGAATAATACCAACTTTTTTATCTCCCAAATGGCGGCAAATGCCTCGTACTGTTGGGAAGCCGATCGAATGGTCGCCGCCTAAAATAATCGGAAATGCGCCGGAACTAAAAATGTGGGCAACGCCTTTAGAAATTTGGTCGAATGATTTTTCGTTGTTCGCGGGAATGGTGAAGATATCGCCCACATCGCAAAGGGTGATTTGTTCGCGCAAATCAACTCCCAATTCAAAGTTGTAGGGAGTGTACAATGCAGAAATGCGCCGAATCCCCTGCGGACCGAAGCGAGTTCCCGGACGATAGGTAGTTCCGGAGTCGTGGGGAACGCCGACAATCGCCACATCGTATTCGCCCACTCTACGCACATCTTCTACATAAGGCGCTTTCATGAAGGTGTTGATGCCTGCGTAGTGGGGGAGTTCGCCGCGAGAGAAGGTGGGAATGGTGCGATCGCGAATACTTTCTGCTGCTTCTAATCCATATTCCAGACCTTTTGACACTTCCTGCTGCCAGCCTGTCAACGGCAATCTCGCTTCCAGTTCCAAAGCGCGTTGCGCTTCGCTGGGAGTATGGCCGTTATTTGAGTCTGGACTTTGAAACAAAGGATTTTCAGTCATTTGAACACTCTGGAGATTTACAAAACAACATTCTGCTGTTGATTCACTTGCTTGTCTCCTGAGTTCCAAAGCAGAAAGCCCAGGAGAACAAGTTTAGTCGATCGCGACTTATACGTTTCTCCCGGGCTTTTCTCCCGCCGTGTGGCTAGCTAATCCTTATAAATATAAATATTCTACAGGAGCCAGCTGCTTCTCTCGGACCAGCATTTGGAGTGTCGCCAGTGTCGCTCTATCCAAACCGGAACCCTAGAAGCTATCAAATTCTTCACCTCTCTGACTCTGCGATTTACCTCAAAACACTTCCAGCTTTGACGCTAAATACTACAAAGGGTAGAAAGATTGAATTTTATTGATAAGTTATTCTTTGTCTTACCTGCTTAACTTAGCAATCAGTTAAGCTACAAAATGTATCTTAAGTTACAAAAAGTTAGTAAATTACTCTGTTTTGTCTTTTAATGATCGAAGCACCCTTACCCGATAATGAAGCCGAGAGAATCGAAGCGCTTAAGCAATATAAGATTCTCGACACTCCTGCGGAAGCAGCTTTTGACGAACAAATTAAGCATCATCTGAATTGCTGACACAATTGCAAGCATATATTAACACTATGCAATAACTTTTAAAAAATGGTAAATCAAATAAATAAAAATTTAATACTGTTTGCTCATCAACAGACAATTCCGACGCTCGTCTGCGCTCTTGTAAGTAAAGTAATCGGCAAGTAATGATATAATTTTCAAACCGCGCCCCCGTCCCTCAAAATTATCTTCAAGTTTGGGGGTTTGCGCCAATTGAGCTTCTAAGTCAAAATCTGGGCCATAACTGTAAATCCGAATCTCTATATGTTCGTCGAACCTTACAGCTTCTATATCGATCGGTGTGTCAGGTGGCAGATCTTTATGGGCGTGTTCGACAATATTAGCAAAGCCTTCTTGAAGTAGGGTCTGACACTGCCACCAAATTTCCTTACGGATGGGAGGATGGTTTAACTGCTCAAACCATGATAAAACTTGGCCAGATGCAGTCAAATCTGTATTAACTTGAAGATGAATTTTTTTTAGCACTTTTAAGTCACCAACCTTTTCTAATGCAATAATAAACTGGAATAGATGTAATTTTTATTGAAAGTACTATGTTTAAAATTCTTATCGTTGATGATGACCACACCTTGCGCCTCCTGTTAAAAAGAACGCTCCAAAATCAGGGTTATGATGTAATCTTAGCAAGCAATGGTGAAGAAGGTATCGCGCAAGCGCAACTGCATCGTCCCGCTCTGATAATTTGTGATTGGATGATGTCGGAGATGGATGGACTAGAAGTGTGTCGCCGTATTAAAGCCGATCCGGAGTTATCAACTACATTCTTTATTCTGCTGACGGCGAAGGGAAAGGGAATTGAGAAGGAAGCAGTAGAGGAACGTGTTGAGGGACTTGATGCAGGCGCAGATGAGTTTGTTTCCAAGCCCGTTGAAATGGAAGAAGTGAAAGCGCGGGTGCGAGCTGGACTGCGGTTGTATGAATTGAATCAAAAGTTACAAACCGTCAACCAAGATTTCCAAATCCAAAAGCAAGCGTTGGAAAAAGCGAACCACAAATTACAAGCAGAATTGGATGAAGCGGCTGCATATGTGCGATCGCTCCTTCCCGTACCTCTCAAAGGAACTGTCTCCACTGAGGCGGTTTTTCTTCCTTCCGCTCGGCTGGGCGGCGATTGTTTTGATTTTTACTGGCTCTACGATGGGATTTTAGGTATTTATTTGCTTGATATATCCGGACACGGAGTCGGTGCGGCGCTGCTGTCAGTTGCTGTCCTGAATTTTTTGCGATCGCAACCCATCTCGGAAGTTAATTTTCTTCACCCCAACTTGCGACTAAAAAAGTCAGACGATTGAAACTTTTATACTAAAATTGCATATTTGCACAATCTACAGTTTTAATGATATTAATAACATTCAGACAGTTAACCTGCTCGTGGGGCAACAATATTTTTAAGCCGCTGCACGAGCCAACTAGCGGAGAAACTAAAAATGTCTGACCAATCGCGGAGAACCTTCGTGAAAGCCAGCGCAATCGGGGCAGGCAGTTTTTTACTCAGCCAGGGTATAGCCGGAGTAAGTAACAGTGCGGAGGCAAAAATGCAGATGACGGAGACGCAATCCAGAGGCTCCTACACAATGGAGCGAGTCAGCTTCACAAACGACGGCGTGGAAATGGTGGGTAATTTATACATTCCTGACGGGTTGACCCAACCAGCACCCGCCCTGCCGATTCTGGGCCCTGTAGCATTTGTCAAAGAGCAATCCCCTGTTCAATATGCTACCCGAATGGCAAGAGAAGGTTTTATATCCTTAGCATTTGACCCGCGTTTTCATGGCGAAAGCGGTGGGGAACCGCGCCGTTATGAAAGCCCACAAGCAAAGGTTTCTGACTTGAAAGCCGCAGTTAGTTATTTGCTCACCCGCCCAGAAGTAGATAAAGATAGAATTTACATTCTTGGTGTATGTCAAGGTACTAATTGGGCAATTCAGGCAACCACCGAAGACAGCAGAGTAAAAGCATTAGCGCTAGTGGCAGGTCATTATCTGACCAAACAAACGGCAGATGAATACAATGGCGGCGAAGAAAAGACTCTCGCTCGCATTGAACGAGCAAGGCAAGCAAAGGCTAAATACGAACAAACGGGTGAAGTGGAGTATATTCCCATTGTAAGTCTCGAAGATCCTAACGCTTTGCTATTACCAAAACCGATATATGAGTGGTACATCCGTTGGGCAAATCGCGGCCCAGCTTGGAATTTTCACGGGCTTTGGGAAAACCGCATTACTGCGATGAGCGAAGCAGAATTATGGACTTATCGTGTCGATGAAACCATCAAAAATCTCAACAAGCCGACATTGATGGTACACGCTGACAAGGCGGCAACCGGGCCGGTGATTCCTAAAAAAATATTTGAATTGATTCCCGCCAAAGACAAAGAGCTTGTTTGGTTAGGGGATAAAATTCAGTTTCAGTTTTATGAAGAACCGGAAACGATCGATAAAGCTGCAATCAACATTGCTGCATGGTTCAATCGCCATGTTTGATTAGCTAATTATCATAAATTTTGTAGGTTGGGTTGAAGTGACAGGATTTTAGATTTTGGATTTTGGATTTGCTTCGCAATGAGCGGAAGGATCTAGAAATTCGTTATTGTTAAACCCAACCTACAATTCTTACAATTACTTTTAGTAGATACGGGTACGATCGCACTCAGCAAAACCAACTATTGAGATGAAATTAGATATTCATATCAGAGCAGCTTTTCCTGAAGAAGACGCTCTCATTGCCGAACACTTTTATCAAATGTGGCTGGATAATGATGTGACAGCAAATAGTATCAAAACTGATTGGTTTAATATTACACTTGAATTTATCGATCGCGCTCGCAAACAACTTGCCTATCAAGCTTTTGTCGCCGAAGTCGAGCGTCGAGTTGTCGGTTCCGTAAGCTGTCAACTTTTTGCTGGCCTTTATCCCCATATCCTCACCGCAGAATATCGCCATTATGGATATATTTGGGGAGTTTATGTCGAACCGGATCGTCGCCGACAAGGAATTGCCAAGCAACTCACCACCACAGCAGTAAATTATCTCAAATCGCAAGGATGTACGAAAGCTATTTTACACGCTTCGCCATCTGGCTTACCTGTCTATTCCAGTTTGGGCTTTTCACCTACTAACGAAATGAAATTGGATTTAATTTAAACATTCCAGGAGATAACGTCATGAATTGGCAATGCGAAATCTCAGATATGAATGAATATTTGGCAACATCTGATGTAATTGATTTTGACGCTCCCAACATCCAAGCAATTGCCAATAAATTATCTCAACAGGCAAAAACTGATGTAGAAATAGCCAAAAAAGCTTATGAGTTTGTGCGAGACAATATCGCTCACTCTTGCGATATTAACGGCAAAGTAGTCACCTGCGAAGCTTCTAGCGTTTTAAGACACCAAGAGGGTATTTGTTTCGCCAAATCTCATTTGTTAGCGGCGATATTGCGCTGTATGGGAATTCCGGCGGGATTCTGCTATCAACGCTTGGTTTTCCATGACGATCGACCAAATTATTTAACTTTACACGGCTTGAATGCGATATACTTAAATAGTATCGATCGCTGGATTCGAGTTGATGCGCGGGGAAACAAAAAAGGCGTCCGAGCAGAATTTTGTTTGGATCGAGAACTGTTGGCATATCCTGTCAGAACAGAACTTGCCGAAATCGATTACCCAAACGTATATGCACAACCGAACCATCAGGTAGTTTCGGCGTTAAAAAACTATACAAATTTGCAAGATTTACTTGCCAACCTTCCTAGCAAATTGTAATGTTAGAGGATTAATCTTGGCTGTGCTTAACCAACCAATCTAATTCCTGCTGCATTTTAGTACGAACCATTTCATAACAAGTATTAACATATTCGCGATCGCGTGATGCCTCATCGCCGTAGCGTTCAAACACAATGGGAGGACAAACGCGAGTGTAGATACGCACCGGTAATGGAATATGAGGCAACGGGCCAATCGCCAATCCCCAAGGTAAACCCAGATAAATCGGAAAAACTTCCGGGTCAATACCGAAAAGCCAAGGTATTCCCCAGGAATTTAGCTGCTGCATTTGCTCGTGGACATCTGCAAGTACAATCAGCGTATCGTGTGCGCCATTAGAAATCACGGGAATAATCGGCACTTCCTCTCGCAGCGCTACTTTGATAAATCCTTTACGATCGGCAAAGTAGATTTGATGACGCATATGGTACGGTCGGAACAAATCTTGCGGGCCACCGGGATAAACCAACACGCTGGCATTTTGACGCAAAGCTGCGATCGCCATTTTAGGATGGGCCACGATCGCGCCGCATTTTACCGCCAGTTCGGCTAACGAAGGCGCTACCTGCCATGTGAGATGGTGCATCAATCCATAAACCCGGCGTTCGTAGCCAAAGCGCCGAAACCAGTCATACATCATCATGAACATATCCGGCGCAGCAATTCCCCCGTTGTGGGAACCGACGAACAAGACTTTTCCCTCGTCGGGAATATGATGCCAACCGCTCGTTTGCACCCGGAAATAGTTCTCGTACAGCCACCCCCATATTGGCATCATGGCTTGAATGACTTTTGGATCTCGTTGGTCTAAAGACCATCCCGATTTAGCTTGAGTGCGATTTTTCTGGTGCATCAGGGCATCTTAGCAGAAATTAGAACGAGTGGGGGAGTGGGGGAGTGGGGGAGTGGGAGAGTGGG